>NZ_JBHMCY010000097.1:0-24774 GCF_042430725.1 Streptomyces cinereospinus
GGCGCACCGGGCGGCGGCGTCGGCGCACCGGGCGGCGGCGTCGGCGCACCGGGCGGCGGTGTCGGCATGCCCGGCGCCGGCGGCGGCGTCGACGTACCCGGCACCCCCGCGCCGCCCACACCCTGTGGATAGCCGTACGTCTGCGCGAGCGGCGCCTGCGCGGGCGCACCGCCCACGGACGCGCCCCCCGTCGCCGGACCCGCACCCGACGCACCCGAGGAACCCGGCGCGGACATCGGCGCACCCGGCGCGGACGTCGGCACACCCGCGGCCCCCGCCCCGCCCGGCGCCCCCGGCAGACCCGCACCCTGCGAGCCCTCGCCGTCGACCGCCGGCACGACCGCCGTGGGCGGAAGCCGACTGCCCCCCGCCAGCAGCGCCGTTGGCGCCTCCGGAGGCGCCACCCGCGACTCCTCCTCGTCGACACCGCTCAGCGGCGGCGCGAACACGGTCGCCGGCAACGGCACCGAACGGTCGTCACCGGTGTCCGCGTTGGTGTCCGTCCCGGCCCACGGAGTCGCCCCGGCGGGGGTCACCGGCGCACCGGACCCGGCCGCCGCGCCAGCCGCACCGGCACCGGCACCGGCAGCCGAGTCCCCCTCGGAACCCCCGCCCCCCGACGCCGAAGCCCTCTCGGCACCACCCCCGGCAGCAGGCCAAGCCGCCCCGCTGCCGCCCGCGGCACCCCCGCCCCGCCGATCCGGAATGCCCAGCCGGTCCGCGGCCTCCTGCAACCACTCCGGCGGACTCAGCAGGAACGACGTCTGGTTCAGGTCCACCCGCTCCGCGGGCGCGGCCACCGGCTCGGGAGCCCCGTCAGGACGCCCGTACTCCTCCTCGTACCGGCGGACGACCTCCCCCACCGGCAGCGACGGCCACAGCGTGGCCTCCCCGCTGTCCCGGGCGATCACCAGCCGCTGCGCGCCCCCGTCCGAACGCGGCCCGTCCGCGCGGTCCTCGGCCCACACCACGAACCCCAGCTCGAACTCCCGCACCCGCACCTCCCGGTGCTGGTACGACGGCACGTCCCCGTTGATCCACTCCTCGGCGCGCTCCTGCGCCTGCGCGAAGGTCACCATCGTCAGCTCACTCCCCCGCGGACACCGAGGACGAGACGTCGACCGCCCGCGCGAAACCGCCGTCCACCATCAGATTCGCCACCGTCTCCAACTCCGGCGGCGAGCCCGCCAGCCGCGACAGGAAGACGTCGAAGTCCTCCCCGCACGGCAGCAGCAACCGCTCCACCCGCTCCGCGGGCGACCACCCGGGATCGGCGTCCCGCGCGTCGTCGTAGGCGCAGAACCACACCGAACCGATCCGCTCGCCCTTCACCTTCACGGCCAGCAGACCGCCCTGCACGAACCCGACACCCAGGTAGTCCTTGGTGAGGTGGTCACGCAGGCACTTGTTCACGTACACCAGGTCGTTGACCGCCGCCTCGTCGCGCACCGTGAAGAACGGCTGGTCGACCAGCAGCCCCAACTCCGCGTCCAGCGCCGTCCCGACCGGGGCGCACCCGCCCGCCGCCTTCAGGAACGCCCGGTACGCACCCGGCAGCCGGTACCCGAGGTCCTCCTCGACCCCCTGCACCTGCGCCTCCGTCACCGCCAGCCCCGACTTCGGCAGCCCGACGTGCGCCGGCCGCGTCTCCTGCAACGGCCGCGTCCCCCGCTTCGCCTGGTCCACCGCCGCCGTGGCGATCCCGCCGTGGTGCCGCAGCAACGCCTTCACCTCGACCGGCACCAGCTCCAGCCGCCGCGTCCCCGCCACGTGGTGCCACGTCCACCCGTGCGGGGTCGCCACCGGTGCCACCGTGTCCCACAGCTCGTGCCCGGACGCCGACAGCGCCGCGTTCGCCGACACGTAGTCCGTCAGCCGCAACTCGTCGACCCCGAAACCCGCCGGCGGCTCCGCGATCTCCGCGGCCGCACGCGCGTAGGGCGCGAAGTCGGGGTAACCGCGCTCGTCGACCCGTACCCCTCTCGGGTGACGGACCGCCCGGACCGGATCCGGGAAGTGCACGACCTGCCCGGCATAGGCCGCGTTCGGCGGCGCGGCGTGTCCCCCAGCCTGGCGGCTGGGCGGCGCACCCAGCCCGAGCCGACCTGTCGTCATGGCGGTTGCCCCCTGCGGCACTCTGGTACGACCCGTAGCGAACTCCTCGAACCCTTCGGCCCGCTACGCCCCGTATCGACTGTCTCCAGCGCGTTGACCGCGCATCGTGGTGCCGACAGCCTATGCGGTACGGCGAAACCGGTCACCGGCGCACGTCACCGCACCGGGAACCCTCTCTCCGCCCACGGTGACCAGCCGTCACCCCACCGTGACGACCAGCCCGGACCCGGGCGTGTCGCGGCGCCCCAGCTTCCCCACCGGCCAGGGCATTTGGCACTCTGTGTCCGCCGGGGGGACGCACGGGAGGGGAAAGGTGATCATGAACGCGACGCAAACAGGGCCGCACACCGGCACGTCCGGCGACCCGCGCATCGGCTGGAGCGCCACCGAGACCCGCCCCGCGCCCGTCCTGCGCCACCGCCGCGACGGCATACTCCCGACCGTCGCCGCCGCACTCTCCGTGCGCGGCGCCACCCTCACCGGCACCGCCGCCCGCGGCGACCAGCCCCCCGCGCTGCACCCGCTCGTCCAGGACTTCCTCGACACCCTCACCAGCGCCCAGCGCGACCGCTTCACCGGCCGCTGCGCCGAGGCCATCCTCATCTCCCGGCACCTCACCACCGCCGACGCCGCCCGCAGCAAACGCGCCGCCCGCCGGCCCATGACCAACGGCGAGGCCCGCAAGGCCCTCAAGCAGGCCAAGCTCACCGCCCGCCGCATCCGCGAGGACGGCGACCCCCTGCACGGCAGCTTCGCCGCCCCGTGCCGCGCCTGCACCGCGCTCAGCGCCCACTTCGGCGTCCGCGTCGTCGACCCCACGCCGGCCGACGGCTGACCGGCACCCCGCCCCACCAGCACACCTACGCACCACGAACGAAGGGCAGATGCACACCGACCGCACCTCGACCACCCGCTTCGCCGTCCCCGTCGACGCCGCCCTGCGCGCCGCCGGCTGGCAGCCCGGACGCTGGGACATCAAGCAGGCCGAGATCTGGGCCGACACCCTCCGCGAGCACGCCTCACCGGCCGGCCACCGCCACGCCGTCTTCCCGGCCGCCGTCGAGGCCTGGGCGGAATTCGGCGGCCTGCACATCACCCCCACCGGCCCCGGCCGCCAGATCGCCCCCGCCCGCCTCCACCTCGACCCGCTGCACGGCCTGCACCTGGCCCGCACCCTCGGCGACCTCGGCCGCGCCCTCGGCACCGAGGTCAGCCCCCTCGGCGCCGAACCCGACACCCAGGCACTCCTCGCCATCGACACCGCGGGCCGCGTCTACGCCCTGGACCACACCGGCGACTGGTACCTGGGCCCCGACATCGACAAAGCCCTCACCGGCCTCGTCTCCGGCCTGGAACCCACCCGCCTGACCACCGCCTGACCCCCGGCCACGACCGCGCCGCCGAACCCGCGCCACCCGGCCCGCGCCGCCGAGCCCCCGCCGCCACCCCCCGGACGGCGGACCCGCACCGCCGGACCCACGCCACCGAGGCCGGACCCACGCCACCGGGCCCACAACGCCGGGTCCACGACACCGAAACCGGGCCCACAACGCCGGGTCCACGACACCGAAACCGGACCCACGACACCAGGTCCACGACACCGAAACCGGACCCACGACACCAGGTCCACGACACCGAGGCCGGGCCTACGACGCCGGAATCACCGCCGACACCCGAAAACCCCCCGCGTCCGTCGGACCGGACACGAACACACCGCCCAGCCCCACGACCCGCTCCCGCATCCCCACCAGACCGTTGCCCCCCGAGGGCAGCCGGGCCGAGGACGCGGCCTCCGGCGGCGGCTCGTTCTCCACCTGCATCGCGATCTCCGACACCCGGTGCGCCAACCGCACGTACGTCTTCGCCCCCGCCGCATGCTTGTGGACGTTGGTCAGTGCCTCCTGCACCACGCGGTACGCCGTCCGCTCGACCGCCGGCGCGTACACCCGCGCCTCCCCCTCGACCGACAGCGCCACCACCATCCCCGTGGCGGCCGACTGCCCGATCAGCTCGTCCAGCTCCGACAGGCACGGCCCGTCCCCCACCGCGCCCTCCTCGTCCACGGCGACCCGCGACGCCGCCGCGGCCGCGGCCACCCCCACCGCCGCCAGCGGCACCGACGCCCGCTCACCGCGCCCCGCGCCCCCGTCCGTACTGCGCAGCACCCCCAGCATCTCCCGCAGCTCCGTCAGCGCCTGCCGCCCCATGTCCCCGACCAGCGCCGCGTTCTTCACCGCCTTCTCGGGATCCTTGCGGGCCACGGCCTGCAACGCCGCGGCATGCACCACCATCAGACTCACCCGGTGCGCGACGACGTCGTGCATCTCCCGCGCGATCCGCGTCCGCTCCTCGTTGCGCGCCCACTCGGCCCGCTCCTCCGCCCGCTCCGCGAGCAGCTGAAGCTCCCGCTCCAGACTGTCCGCCCGCTCCCTGAGGCTCTCCATCAGCCGGCGCCGGGCCCCCACGTACAGACCCATCAGCAGGGGCGGCGCCGTCACGCCCAGCGAGGCGGTGATGGAGATGAACGGGACGAACCACTCCCCGACCCCCACCTCCCCCCGCGTCATGTCCTGCTGCGCCCGTACGAACGTCACCACCAGCGTGCCCACCAGCGACATCCCCGCCAGCGCCGTGATGATCCGGCGCGGCAGCTCCGAGGCGGCGAGCGTGTACAGGCCCACGACGGTCAGCAGGAAACCCATCTGCGCCGGCGAGATCGCGATCGACACCAGCACGACGGCTATCGGCCACATCCGGCGCAGCAGCAACGTCACACCGGCCAGCGCCCCGAAGGCCACCCCCGCGGCCACCGGCAGCCCCGCGTCCCGCGCGAACGGCACCCCCTCGACACCGCACTCGACCGCGGACAGCAGCGCGAGCACCCCGTCCAGCGCGACACCGCGCCATCGCGTCCACCACCACGGCCCGGTCAGGCCCTCGGCGCGCGCTTCCCCCGTCGTGGTCATGCCCTCCAGCCTACGGGCGGTGGCCTCCGCTTTTCCGGCGAGTTTCGACGACTCGGCCACACCACACTCCGTGCCCGAACAGCAACGAAAACCGACCGGAATCCCTCGAACTGCTGATCCACTCCCGTCCACCCCCGGAACCAAACATTCCACCCGGACGGTATGCACATGGCACATTTTTCGGGCAAGTACGCGGACTTCGAGGGCCTGCGGGAGCGGGCGATCAGCCTCCGGAGGGCGGGGCTCAGCCTCCGGCAGATCCGCGACGAACTGAAGGTCTACAACAACGACGTCCTCAACAGGCTGGTGCAGGGCGAGCCCCCGCCGGCATGGACGAAACGCCCCCGGGCGAAGGACGACCTGCGGGAGAGGGCGCGTGAGCTACGGCTCCAGGGCTGGACCTACGACCGGATCGAGGCGGAGCTCGGCTGCTCCAGAAGCTCGGTGTCCCTCTGGGTACGGGACCTGCCGCGGCCGGAGCGCAGGCGCGGCACGGAGGAGGCCTCGGCGATCGCCCGGAAGGGCTGGGAGGAGAGGCTGCGCGTCCGCGAGGAGCAACGGCGGCAGGCCAAGGAAGCGGCCGGGCGGGCCGTGGGCCACCTGTCGGCCCGCGAACTGTTCCTGATCGGCGTGAGCCTCTACTGGGCGGAAGGCGGCAAGGACAAGCCGTACGACCGACGCGAGAACGTCTCTTTCGTCAACAGCGACCCCGACGTGATCACGGTCTTCCTGGCCTGGCTCGACCTCCTGGGCATCGAGCGTGAACGCCTCCGCTTCACCGTCATGATTCACGAGACCGCGGACGTGACCGGTGCCGAACGGTACTGGGCCGAACTGGTGGGCGCCGATCGTTCCTCGTTCAATAAGACAACACTGAAGAAGCACAACCCGAAGACCGTGCGCAAGAACGTCGGCACGTCCTACCGGGGCTGCCTGGTCATCAAAGTCCTGAAGGGTGCGGATTTGTACCGTCGCATCGAGGGCTCTTGGTACGGCATAGTGGTGTCCGTGCGGGAATCCGATCAACAGAATCGGACATAACGCGCACACTATCCCGGATCGTCTAAGGGCAGGACAAACGGTTTTGGTCCGTTGAATGAGGGTTCGAATCCTTCTCCGGGAGCCCACGTCACACCCGTTCCGCGTCCGGGCCCTGACGGTCACAGCCCCGTCGGGGCCCGCTCTCCTCTCCCCCCACGCCCACCCCGGTATCCTGCGGTTGTCCACACCCCCTCCACAGCCGAAGGGCATCCCGTGAGCGCCATTCGCCCGGCAGCCGTCGTCGTACTCGCAGCGGGTGAGGGCACCCGTATGAAGTCGGCCACACCCAAGGTCCTGCACGAGATCTGCGGCCGTTCCCTGGTGGGCCACGTGCTCGCCGCCGCCGGCGAGCTGAAGCCGGAGCATCTCGTCGTGGTCGTCGGGCACGCCCGGGAGAAGGTCACCGCGCACCTCGCCGAGGTCGCCCCCGACGTCCGTACCGCCGTGCAGGCGCAGCAGAACGGCACCGGTCACGCGGTCCGGATGGGCCTGGAGGAGCTGGGCGGCGGCGTCGACGGGACGGTCGTCGTGGTGTGCGGCGACACGCCCCTGCTGACCGGTGAGACGCTGCGGGACCTGGCGGACACGCACACCAGGGACGGCAACGCCGTCACGGTGCTGACGGCGGTGATGCCGGACGCGACCGGGTACGGGCGGATCGTGCGCGACCCGGCGTCGGGTGCCGTGACCTCGATCGTCGAGCACAAGGACGCCTCGGAGGAGCAGCGCGCGATCCGCGAGATCAACTCGGGGGTGTTCGCGTTCGACGGGCGGCTGCTGGCGGAGGCGCTGGGGAGGGTGCGGACGGACAACAGCCAGGGCGAGGAGTACCTGACCGACGTCCTCGGGATCCTGCGTGCGGCGGGGCACCGCGTCGGTGCCTGTGTGGCCGGTGATCACCGGGAGATCGCCGGGATCAACAACCGCGTGCAGCTCGCCGAGGCGCGCCGGATCCTCAACGACCGGCTGCTGACCGCCGCCATGCTGGCCGGGGTGACGGTGGTCGACCCTGCGTCGACCTGGGTCGATGTGACGGTGACGTTCGAGCAGGACGCCGTGGTGCTGCCGAACACCCTGCTGGCGGGGTCGACGCACCTCGGTCAGGGGTGTGAGGTCGGCCCGAACAGCCGGCTGAAGGACACCCGGGTGGGTTCCGGTGCGCGGGTGGACACCACGGTGTCCGACGGGGCGGACGTCGGGCCGGAGGCGACGGTGGGTCCGTACGCCTATCTGCGGCCGGGGACGCGGCTGGGGCTCAAGGGCAAGATCGGTACGTACGTGGAGACGAAGAACGCGTCGATCGGTGAGGGGACGAAGGTTCCGCACCTGTCGTACGTGGGGGACGCGACGATCGGTGAGTACTCGAACATCGGTGCCGCGAGCGTGTTCGTGAACTACGACGGGGAGAACAAGCACCACACGACCGTCGGGTCGCACTGCAAGACCGGATCGGACAACATGTTTGTGGCTCCTGTCACGGTCGGGGACGGTGCGTACACCGCTGCGGGGTCCGTGATCACGAAGGATGTGCCGCCCGGTTCGCTGGCCGTGGCCCGTGGTCAGCAGCGGAATATCGAGGGTTGGGTGGCTCGTAAGCGTCCGGGGAGCGCGGCGGCGAAGGCGGCCGAGGCGGCGTCCCGGGAGCCGGAAGGCGAAGGCTGACCGGAAACAGGTGCGTCCGGGACGGCGTACCGTGATAAGTGCACACCCGCACCCACCAGCTGAGACGACGTCTTTCGTCCAGTGGGGACGTCGTGTCGACATCCAGCTGAGACACCTCTGAGGAGACAGTGCTGTGACCGGGATCAAGACGACCGGCGAGAAGAAGATGATGTTCTTCTCCGGCCGCGCCCACCCCGAGCTTGCCGAGGAGGTCGCCCACCAGCTGGGTGTCGGGGTCGTGCCGACCAAGGCCTTCGACTTCGCGAACGGCGAGATCTATGTGCGGTATCAGGAGTCGGCGCGGGGTGCCGACTGTTTCCTGATCCAGAGCCACACGGCTCCGATCAACAAGTGGATCATGGAGCAGTTGATCATGATCGACGCCCTCAAGCGGGCGTCGGCGCGGTCCATCACGGTCATCGTGCCCTTCTACGGTTACGCGCGGCAGGACAAGAAGCACCGGGGTCGTGAACCGATCTCGGCGCGTCTGATCGCGGACCTGATGAAGACGGCCGGTGCGGACCGGATCCTGACCGTGGACCTGCACACGGACCAGATCCAGGGCTTCTTCGACGGCCCGGTGGACCACCTGTTCGCGCTGCCGCTGCTGGCGGACTACGTGGGCAAGAAGGTGGACCGCGAGAAGCTGACGGTGGTCTCGCCGGACGCCGGCCGGGTGCGGGTGGCCGACCGCTGGTGCGACCGGCTGGGCGCGCCGCTGGCGATCGTGCACAAGCGGCGGGACAAGGACGTCGCGAACCAGGTGACGGTCCACGAGGTCGTGGGTGAGGTCAAGGGCCGGGTGTGTGTCCTGGTCGACGACATGATCGACACGGGTGGGACGATCTGTGCCGCCGCGGACGCGCTGTTCGCGCACGGTGCGGAGGACGTGATCGTGACGGCGACGCACGGTGTGCTGTCGGGTCCGGCGGCGGACCGGCTGAAGAACTCGCGGGTGAGCGAGTTCGTGTTCACCGACACGCTGCCGACGCCGGGCGAGCTGGCCCGGGACCTGGACAAGATCACGGTGCTGTCGATCGCGCCGACGATCGCGAGCGCGGTGCGTGAGGTGTTCGAGGACGGTTCGGTGACGAGCCTCTTCGACGAGCAGTGAGTCGCTGACTGCGGCTGATCGATTTCTCCGCGGCCCGTCTCGCCGAGTATTCTGTTGCAGTTGCTCGGCGAGGGAGGCCGTGGCCCGTTTCCGTGACGGGGTACGGCGGTCCGTTATCGACGCGCTCTTCGTAGCAGGCCGTTCGTGGCCGGGTGACCACGTCCGTTCCTGATCAGACGAGGAGTGATCAACATGTCCGAGGTGAAGCTCACCGCCGAGACGCGCAAGGAGTTCGGCAAGGGTGCCGCCCGCCGTATCCGCCGTGACGACAAGGTTCCCGGCGTCCTGTACGGCCACGGTTCCGAGCCGCTGCACCTGACCTTCCCGGGCCACGACCTGCTGCTGGCGCTGCGTACGCCGAACGTCCTGATCTCCCTGGACATCGACGGCCAGAGCAGCGAGCTGGCGATCCCGAAGGCCGTGCAGCGCGACCCGCTGAAGGGCTTCCTGGAGCACGTCGACCTGCTGCTGGTCAAGCGGGGCGAGAAGGTCACCGTCGAGGTACCGGTCGTCGCCGAGGGCGAGCTGGCGCCGGGCGGCAACCTGCTGGAGCACGTGCTGAACGCGCTGCCGGTGGAGGCCGAGGCCACCCACATCCCGGAGAACTTCACCGTCTCCGTGGAGGGTCTGGCGGCCGGTGCCTCGGTCCTCGCCAAGGACGTCGAGCTCCCCAACGGTGTCTCCCTGGCCGTCGAGGAGGACGCGGTGGTCCTCCAGGTCCTGGCCGCGCAGGCCGAGGAGGCCGAGGGCGAGGAGGCCGCGGCGGGCGAGGGCGCAGAGGCCCCGGCCGAGGCCTGATCCGCACCTTTGTCGTTTCCGTCAGCCGCTGTTCCCCGTGGGGGCAGCGGCTGGCGCGTATCAAGGAGACATGGACGACGTGACGAGCGACGCGGGTACCCCTTGGCTGATCGCGGGGCTGGGCAATCCCGGGCCCGAGTACGCGATGCACCGGCACAACGTGGGCTTCATGGTGGCCGATCTGCTGGCCGAGCGGATCGGGGGCAGGTTCAAGCGGGCGGGCAAGGCGCAGGCTCAGGTCGTCGAGGGCCGGATCGGTCCGCCGGGGCCGGCGAGCCGCCGGGTGATCCTGGCGAAGCCGATGTCGTACATGAACCTCTCCGGCGGCCCGGTGAACGCGTTGCGGGACTTCTACAAGGTGCCGGTCGACCGGATCGTCGCCGTCCACGACGAGCTCGACATCGGGTACGGGACGTTGCGGCTGAAGCTCGGTGGTGGTGACAACGGGCACAACGGGCTGAAGTCGATGACGAAGGCGATGGGTCCGGACTATCACCGGGTGCGGTTCGGGATCGGGCGTCCGCCGGGGCGGATGCAGGTCGCGGACTTCGTGCTGAAGGACTTCTCCTCCGTGGAGCGCAAGGAGCTGGACTACTTCGTGGACCGGGCGGCGGACGCGGTGGAGTGCCTGGTGACCGAGGGGCTGGAGCGGGCGCAGAGTGCGTACAACTCCTGACGTGTCCCCCACCTGAATTGACTGACCGTGCAGGCGTCGCCGAAGATCGCCGCCATGCTGTCCGCGGTCGTCTCCGGTCAGGGCGCGCCCCGCGATCAGGATCAGCGCCGCGACGACCCCCGTCGCCGCGAGCCGGCCGAACCGCGGGGGCGTCGTGGGGCTCCCGGTACGTGATGCTCATCCGGGGGCGGGAGAGCGGGACGATCAGGGTGACCGGCCGCGGGGGCGGCATCCGCGCCGGGCCGTACACGCCGGTCTCCGCCGGCTCGCAGGCCCGCGACCGGGTCGTCATCGGGGACACCGCCGCGGTACGGGACGGGCGGACGTACACCGTCGTCCTGAAGCCCGGCGGCGGGGAGGCCGTGCGGTCCGGGCCCGGCGGGGTGCCGCACGCGTGGGCGCCGCTGGGCGGGGCGCCGCTGCTCGCCTCGGTGGTGGTCGCGGGCGGGCTGGGGCGGGTCCGGGCGGCCCGGCTGATGGCCGGTTCCGGGGTCGCGCCGATCAGCGCGGCCTTCTTCGCGGTGCAGGACGCCCGTCCCGCCGGGGGCGCTCCGCCCGGGCGGAGCGCCCCCGGCGGGACGGGGGTGCCCCCCGTGCTCGGCGTGAGCGCGGGGGGCACCGCCGGGTGCGGGTGTCAGCCCGTGTTGCGCAGGCCGGCCGCCACACCGTTCACGGTCAGCAGCAGGGCCCGGGCGAGCAGCGGGTCGGGCTCGGCGCCCGTCGCCGCGGCGTCGCGCTGACGCTTGAGCAGGGCGACCTGGAGGTAGGAGATCGGGTCCAGGTAGGCGTCGCGGACGGTGAAGGTCTGCTTCAGCACCGGCTGGGCGTCGAGCAGTTCGTCCTCGCCCGTCACCTTGAGGATCTCGGCGACGGTGAGGGCGTGCTCGGCGCGGATGGTGTCGAAGACGTGCTTCAGCTCGTCCGGCACGAGGGTGTCGACGTAGTGGCCGGCGATCCGCAGGTCGGTCTTGGCCAGCGTCATCTCGACGTTGGAGACGAAGTTGCGGAAGAAGTGCCACTGCTCGTACATCTCGTCGAGCACGGTGTCCAGGCCCGCCTCGCGCAGCGCCTTCAGGCCGGAGCCGACGCCGAACCAGCCGGGGACGATCTGCCGCGACTGGGTCCAGCCGAACACCCACGGGATGGCCCGCAGTCCGTCCAGGCCCGCGCCGGAGTCGGGGCGGCGCGACGGCCGGGAGCCCAGGTGCAGGTCGGCGAGCTGGTCGACGGGGGTGGAGGCGAAGAAGTACGCCGGCAGGTCGGGGTCCTCCACCAGCCTGCGGTACGCCGCGTGCGCGGCGTCGCTGACCGCGTCCATCGCGGCGTCCCAGCGGGAGAGGGCCTCCACGGACTGGCGGGGCGCGGTGTGCAGGGCGGAGGCCTGGAGGGTGGCCGCGACGGTCAGCTCCAGGTTCTCCCGGGCCAGGGACGGGATGAGGTACTTGTCGGAGATGACCTCGCCCTGCTCGGTCACCTTGATCTCGCCCTCCAGGGTGCCCCAGGGCTGGGCGAGGATCGCGTCGTGGGTGGGGCCGCCGCCGCGGCCGACGGTGCCGCCGCGGCCGTGGAAGAGCCGCAGCCGGACGCCGTAGCGGTGCGCGACGTCGCGCAGGCGGCGCTGGGCGCGGTGGATCTCCCACTGGGAGGTGGTGATGCCGCCGAACTTGGAGGAGTCGGAGTAGCCGAGCATGACCTCCTGCACGTCGCCCCGGAGCGCGACCAGGCGCCGGTAGGACGGGTCGGAGAGCATGTCCTCCAGGATGGTGTCGGCGGCCTTGAGCTCGTCGGTGGTCTCCAGCAGCGGCACGATGCCGATCTTCGCCCAGCCGGCGTGGAGGTCGACCAGGCCGGCCTCGCGGGCGAGGACGGCGGCGGCGAAGACGTCGTCGGCGCCCTGGCACATGGAGATGATGTACGACTCGATGACCTCGGGCCCGAAGACTTCCAGGGCCCGCTTGACGGTCTGGAAGACGCCGAGGGTCTTGGCGCCGGCCGCGTCGACGGGCGCCGGGGAGGGGGCGAGCGGGCGGCGCGAGCGGAGTTCCTTGGCGAGCAGCCTGGTGCGGTAGTCGCGCGGCATGTCGGCGTACCGCCAGGACTCCTCGCCGAGCCGGTCGAAGAGCTGGCCGAGGGCGTGGTGGTGGGCGTCGGCGTGCTCGCGCACGTCCATGGTGGCGAGCTGGAGGCCGAAGGCGGCCAGCGTGCGGATGGTGCGGTCCAGGCGGCCGTCGGCGAAGAGGCCGCCGCGGTGCCGGCGCAGCGAGCCCTGCACGAGCTTGAGGTCGTCGAGCAGCTCGCCGGTGCCGAGGTAGTCGTGGCCGGCCTCGTGCGGGGTGCCCGTGGCCAGGCGCTGCTTGGTGTTCTCCAGCTTCTGCCGGATGCAGGTGGCCTTGAGGCGGTAGGGCTCCTCGGCGTTGAGGCGCTTGTAGCGGGGGCTGATCTCGGGCAGGCGCTCCAGGTCCGCCTGGAGGGAGGTGAGCAGTTCCTCGGTGGCGCCGCTGTAGCGGATGGAGTTCGACAGGAAGCCGCGGAGCTCGTCGATCATCTCCAGGGCGTCGTTGATGCCGTGCTCGTGCTGGAGGATCAGCACGTCCCAGGTGACCTCGGGGGTCACGTTGGGGTTGCCGTCGCGGTCGCCGCCGATCCAGGTGCCGAAGGTGACCGGGCGGGTGTCGTCGGGGAGCTTGACGCCGACCCGCTCCAGTTCCGCCGTCAGGTCCTCCAGGACGTCGCCGACGGCGCCGGCGTGCAGCTCGTCCAGGTAGTAGATGGCGTTGCGGGCCTCGTCGGCCGGCTCGGGGCGCACGACGCGCAGTTCGTCGGTCTGCCAGACGAGGTCGATGTTCTCCGCCAGCCGGGTGTCGTGGCGGCGGCGGTCGCTGTCGAGGACCGGGGTCTCCAGCAGCTCGGCGATGCGCCGGAGCTTGTTGAGGACCGAACGGCGGGCGGCCTCGGTGGGGTGGGCGGTGAACACCGGACGAACATTGAGATGGCGGACGGTCTCCCGCAGGTGCTCGGGGTCGGCGTCCTTGAGCCGGTCGGCGGTGCGGGAGAGCAGTCCGCCCTCGGCGGCGCGGCGGGCGCGCAGTTCGCGGCCGCGGTGCACCTGCTCGGTGACGTTGGCCAGGTGGAAGTAGGTGGAGAAGGCGCGGACCAGCTTGGCCGCCGTCTCCAGTTCGGTGCCGCGCAGCAGCTCGGCGGCGGCCTCACCGTCCTCTCGGGTGAGGCGGCGTACCTTTTCGACGAGTTCCAGCAGCTCGGGGCCCTCCTGGCGGACGAGGGTCTCCCCGAGGAGGTCACCGAGCCGCCGGATGTCGGCGCGCAGGTCGCTGCTGGTGGTCGTGGTCTGGTCGTCGGCACTGCTCACAGGTGCGGCTCCTTGCAGTGTTGAAGCTCGTCTGAAGCTCGTGTGGGAGGGAACCCGGTGACCGTCGCACGGCGGGTGCCGCATTACGGGCCGGATTTCCGGGGAAGGAATCAGAGCGGACCGCGCTGTCCGACCGACTTCCAGGATAGGTGTCGGCCGGGACGCGCAGGCCCACGGGCTCTTGCCGCCGGGCGACGCGCTGCCATACTTACGACGCCGTAGGTTACGGAACCGTAGGGACGTCTCGTGCAGAGCCGTCCCTGTTTTTCGGAGCCCCGGCACCTGTCTCGGCCCACGACCCCCCAGGGGACGCACCCATGACCACGAGCTCCGATGTGATCGACGACGCCTCTCCGTCGACCTCCCAGGCCACCGCAGCGCCGCGGCCCGCCGCCACGCTCGGCGGCGACCGCAAGGGTTCCGTCGAGCAGGGTGCGCTCCTGCTCTTCATCATCGTCCCCTTCCTCGCGCTGGTCGCGGCCGTGCCGCTGGCGTGGGGCCGGGGGGTGAGCTGGCTGGACCTGGGCCTGCTGGTCTTCTTCTACTTCCTCGGCTGCCACGGCATCACGATCGGCTTCCACCGGCACTTCACGCACAGTTCGTTCAAGGCCAAGCGGCCCCTGAGGATCGCGCTGGCGATCGCCGGGTCGATGGCGGTCGAGGGCCCCCTGGTGCGCTGGGTGGCCGACCACCGCAAGCACCACCGGTTCTCCGACGCCGAGGGCGACCCGCACTCCCCCTGGCGGTACGGCGAGACCGTCCCGGCGCTGATGAAGGGCCTGTGGTGGGCGCACATCGGCTGGATGTTCGACGAGGAGCGCACCCCGCAGGACAAGTACGCGCCGGACCTGATCAAGGACCCGACGCTGCGGGCGATCTCCCGCCAGTTCCTCGTCTGGACGGTGGTGTCCCTGGCGCTGCCGGCGCTGATCGGCGGCCTGGTGACGATGTCCTGGTGGGGCGCGTTCACCGGGTTCTTCTGGGGGTCGCTGGTGCGGGTGGCGCTGCTGCACCACGTGACCTGGTCGATCAACTCGATCTGCCACGCGGTGGGCAAGCGGCCGTTCCGCTCGCGGGACAGGTCGGGCAACGTGTGGTGGCTGGCGGTGCTGTCCTGCGGTGAGTCCTGGCACAACCTGCACCACGCCGACCCGACGGCGGCGCGGCACGGTGTGGAGCGCGGCCAGATCGACTCCTCGGCCCGGCTGATCCGCTGGTTCGAGCGGGCCGGGTGGGCGTACGACGTGCGCTGGCCGTCACGCTCGCGTATCGATTCCCGCCGTCGGAGCGGCCGAGACCACTCCCGGCGCGGGGGGAAGACCGCCGAGGCGGCATGATTGACGGCGTGGCGACCGACTCCGGCAGTACCTCGAACAGCGACAAGCCCCGGCGCCCGCGCCGTACCCGTATGACCGGTGCGGAGCGGCGCCAGCAGCTGCTGGAGATCGGTCGCACCCTCTTCGCCGCGAAGGGCTTCGAGGGCACGTCGGTGGAGGAGATCGCGGCGAAGGCCGGGGTGTCCAAGCCGGTGGTGTACGAGCACTTCGGCGGCAAGGAGGGGCTGTACGCGGTCGTGGTGGACCGCGAGATGCGCCGCCTGCTGGACATGGTGACCAGCTCGCTGACGGCGGGACACCCGCGCGAGCTGTGCGAGCAGGCGGCGTTCGCGCTGCTGGACTACATCGAGGAGTACACGGACGGGTTCCGCATCCTGGTCCGTGACTCGCCCATCCCGCAGTCCACGGGATCCTTCGCCTCGCTGATCTCGGACATCGCCACCCAGGTGGAGGACATCCTGGGCCGCGAGTTCAAGAGCCGCGGCTTCGACCCGAAGCTGGCCCCGCTGTACGCCCAGGCGCTGGTCGGCATGGTGGCGCTGACCGGGCAGTGGTGGCTGGAGGTGCGCCGGCCGAAGAAGGCGGAGGTGGCGGCGCATCTGGTGAACCTGGCGTGGCACGGGCTGGACGGGCTGGAGCAGAAGCCCCGGCTGATCGGGCACCGCAAGAGCTGAGCGCTCCGCGGGGGGGCGGCCGGCGGCCGGCGGTACCCGATCGCCGTGCGCGGGCGCGGCGCCGTCGGGGCCGGCCGCGCCCCGTCACCAACCCTTGCGGGCCACGGCGAAGACGCGGCGGAAGGGGAACGGCGTGCCGTGCGGGCCCGGCGGGTAGGCCTCGCGCAGTGCGTCCCGGTACTCGTCCTCGAAGGCCCGCGCCGCCGGCGGGTCGTCGGCGAGGGCGGTCAGGACGGGGCGCAGGGCGGTGCCCTTGACCCAGTCGAGGACGGGGTCCTCGCCGGTGAGGAGATGGAGGTACGTCGTCTCCCAGACGTCGGCCGTGCAGCCGAGGCCGGTGAGGCGGTCCAGGTAGGCCCCGGGGGTGAGCACGGCGTCGGTGTGCCGCAGGGTGCCCGCCAGGCGGTCCCGCCAGCGCGGGGACGCCTCCAGCCCGCGCAGCAGGCGGTGGCTGGGGGCGTCGAAGTTGCCGGGGACCTGGAAGGCGAGGGTGCCGCCGGGCGCCAGCCCGGCGAGCCAGCCGGCGAAGCGGTCCGCGTGGCCGGGGATCCACTGGAGCGTGGCGTTGCTGAGGATCAGGTCGTACGGCTCGCCGGGCGTCCAGGTGCGCACGTCGGCGTGGGCGAACGTGAGGCGGCCGGCGTGCGCGTGTCCGGCGCGGGCCCGCTGGAGCATCTGTGGGCTGTTGTCGTAGCCGGTGACGCGGGCGGTGGGCCAGCGGGCGGCGAGCAGCGCGGTGAGGTTGCCCGGTCCGCAGCCGAGGTCGGCGATGCGGGGCGGGTCGGCGGGGAGGTCGGGGACGCGGGCGAGGAGGTCGGTGAAGGGGCGGGCGCGGTGTCCCGCGTGGCGCAGGTACTGGGCGGGGTCCCAGGTGGGGTCGGCCATGCCCTCAGCCTGACAAGTAAGTATCTCGACGTCAAGAGACTTCACGTCGACACAACCACTACACTGATCGCCATGGAGGACGAGGTCGATCGGCTGGTCGCGGCGTGGCGCCGGGAGCGCCCGGACCTCGACGTGGAACCGCTGGAGGTGCTCAGCCGGGTGAGCCGGCTGGCCCGGCATCTGGACCGCGCCCGTCGGCTGGCCTTCTCCGAGCACAGCCTGGAGCCCTGGGAGTTCGACGTCCTGACGGCGCTGCGCCGCGCGGGGACGCCGTATCAGCTCTCGCCCGGACAGTTGCTGACCCAGACGCTGGTCACCTCCGGGACGATGACGAACCGGATCGACCGGCTGGCGAAGAAGGGCCTGGTGGAGCGGCTGCCCGACCCCAGTGACCGGCGCGGTGTGCTGGTCCGGCTCACCGATGAGGGGCGGGACCGCGCGGATCAGGCGCTGGCGGGTCTGCTGGACCAGGAACGGGCGATTCTCGGGGAGCTGTCCCGTGCGCAGCGGGCGGAGCTGGCGGCGCTGCTGCGGCAGCTGACCGCTCCGTTCGACAACATCCCCGGGTGAGTGCTGCGCGGGCTCGGCGGTTCGTCGTGTGCGGGGGGGCGTGGCCGGTCGCGCAGTCCCCGCGCCCCCCGGCGACGTCGCCCGACCGGACATGAACAAGTACGCCACCGACAGCATCGCACCGGCCCTTCGTCGGCCGCGGGCGGCTCGCAACCCGTCACACACTCCCCCCGCACCCCCGGCGACGTCGCCCGACCGGACATGAACAAGTACGCCACCGACAGCATCGCACCGGCCGTTCATCGGCCGCGGGCGGCTCGCAACCCGTCACACACTCCCCCCGCACCCCCGGCGACGTCGCCCGACCGGACATGAACAGGTGGCCCGTCGCGCAGTTCCCCGC
This sequence comes from Streptomyces cinereospinus, assembly GCF_042430725.1. Classification (NCBI taxonomy): domain Bacteria; kingdom Bacillati; phylum Actinomycetota; class Actinomycetes; order Kitasatosporales; family Streptomycetaceae; genus Streptomyces; species Streptomyces cinereospinus. The sequence goes on from NZ_JBHMCY010000097.1 coordinate 17,549, forward strand.
GCCCCGAGGGACGTTGCCCGGCCGGGTGCTGGCAGGTGTTCCGGGTTCGGTCAGGCGCTGTTGCTTTCCTCCTGGGTGATGCGGGTGGGGGTGTCCAGGTCGACCGGGCCCACGCCTGCCCGTCGGGCCAGGGCCACGGCGGCGAGGGTGGAGTGGACGCCCAGTTTGCCGAGGACGTTCTGCATGTGGGTGCGCACGGTGTGCGGGGAGAGGTAGAGGCGCTCGGCGACGGCCTTGCGCCCCAGGCCCGCGACCATGCACCGCAGCACCTCCCGCTCGCGCGGGGTGAGGGACTCCACCAGCCGCTCGCTCTCGGTGCGGTGCCTGCGCGCGGCGGTCAGTTCGCGCAGCACGCCGGTGAGCAGGGCGGGCGGCAGATGCGTCTCGTCGCGCAGCACGCCCCGGATGACGGTGAGCAGCCGGGACAGCGAGCACTCCTTGGCGACCCAGCCGCTCGCCCCGGCCTGCAGGGCCAGCGCCGCGCGCCGGGGATCGTCCTTCTCGGCGAGGACGACGACCCGCACCCCGGGCTGCGCGGTACGGACCCCGGCGACCAGCGAGATGCCGTCCACCACCCCGTCCACGCCGCCCTCCGGCACGGGCAGGGCGGGCCGTATCCCGGCGACGGCGCCTCCCAGGTCGGCGTCGACGAGGAGCACGTCGAACCGGCGGCCCTCGGCGGCCGCGCGCTCCAGGCTGCGCAGCGCGGCGGGACCGCTGCCGGCCGCGGAGACGTCGACGTCGGGCTCGGCGGCGAGCGCCGCGGCGAGGGACTCGGCGAAGATGCGGTGGTCGTCGACGACCAGGACTCGGATGCGAACCACGAAACCCCCTTCCCCTAGCTCTCGTGGAGCAGGGGACGCCCATCGACGGGAGCCGGTCGACCGGTGCGGGCACGACGCCCGAAGCGCTCCTGGGTGGTCGTCCGTGCCGTTCCCCAGGACGGGGCCGCCGCAGCCGCACGGCCGCCGCCGTGCAGGAACCGCTGCCCCCACTTCGGGCGCCGTACCCGACGTGTCTCGCCCCCTGAACAGCACCGGCCCCCACCGGTGCTGTCCATCAGAGTACGGGCGAGGGGCAGGAGCGGAAGGCAATTTGCAGAACTGGCCGTCCGGCGCGTTTATGGTGAGCCGCATGTTTCGTATGGAGACGGAAGTCGACAGGACCCGGCGCGATCTTCTCCGTTCCCGGCTCCGCGACACCAACACGGCGGCCTCGCCGGTCCTGCGCGCCCTGCGCGGCACCCCCGCCGAACGCGAGTCCCCCCTGCACGTCTGGGTGCTGGACGCCGCGGACGACCTGGCCGGTGGCCTGGTGGGGCACACCTGGACGACCTGGCTGCACGTGGCGTTCCTCTGGGTCGACGAACGCCACCGCGGCGCGGGCCTGGGGTCCCGGCTGCTGGCCGAGGCGGAGCGCGTCGCCCGCGAGGAGCGCGGCTGCACCGCGGTCCGCCTGGAGACCTGGGACTTCCAGGCCCCCGGCTTCTACCGCAGGCAGGGCTACGAGGTGGTCTGCGCGATCCCCGACTACCCGCCCGGCGTCACGGAGTTCACGCTGACCAAGCGCCTGGCCCGCGCCTGACCGCCTGGCGCCGGCAGCTAGCGCAGCCGCAGCGCCCCCGCCGAGGGCACCGCCTCGAACACCCGGGGCGCCCTGAAGTCCGCCGCCGCGAACGCCTCTTTCACCGCCTTGGTGACGGTGTCGACGTCCGGCACCTCCACCAGCACGATCGCCGAGCCGCCGAAGCCGCCGCCGGTCATCCGGGCGCCCAGGGCGCCGGCCGACAGGGCGGTGTCGACCACCAGGTCCAGCTCCGCGCAGGAGATGCGGAAGTCGTCCCGCAGCGAGGCGTGGCCCTCGGTGAGGACCGGGCCGATCTCCCGCGTCCGGCCCGACTCCAGCAGGGACACGACGCGCTCGACGCGCTCGTCCTCCGTGACCACGTGCCGGACCAGGCGGCGGACCTCCTCCTCGTCGCCGAGCCGGTCCAGCGCCGCGTCCAGCCCGTCGTAGGGGACGTCGCGCAGGGCGTCGACGCCGAGCAGGGCCGCGCCCTTCTCGCAGCCGGCCCGGCGCCGGCCGTACTCGCCGGTGCTGTGCTCGTGCTTGACCTGGGTGTCGACGACCAGCAGGCGCATGCCCTCGGCCGCGAGGTCGAAGGGGATCTGCCGCTGGGAGAGGTCGCGGGTGTCGAGGAACAGGGCGTGGCCCGCGGTGCAGCAGGCGGACGCGGTCTGGTCCATGATGCCGACCGGGGCGCCCACGTAGACGTTCTCGCCGCGCTGGCAGAGCCGGGCCAGCTGCCAGCCCTTCAGGCCCAGGCCGTACAGGTCGTTGAGGGCCAGCGCGACGACGACCTCCAGCGCCGCCGACGACGACAGGCCCGCGCCCGCCGGGACCGTCGAGGCGAGGTGGACGTCGGCGCCGGTGACCGGGTGCCCGGCCTGGACCAGGGCCCAGACGACGCCCGCCGGGTAGGCCGTCCAGGTCCCGTCCGACTCCGGCTCCAGGGCGTCGACGCGCAGGTCGGCCACGCCGCCCTCGATGTCCGACGAGTGCAGCCGCAGCACGCCGTCCGTGCGGCGCGAGACGGCGGCCACGGTGGTGTGCGGCAGCGCGAACGGCATCACGAAGCCGTCGTTGTAGTCGGTGTGTTCACCGATGAGGTTGACCCGGCCCGGCGCGGCCCACACGCCCTGCGGCGCGGCCCCGTACAGCTCCTCGAACCGCCCGGCGACAACCTCTGCGGCAGCCTCGCTCATGCCCTGTTCCCTGACCCTTCCCTGCGTTCTACTTGCCACGCCGCTGCGCGAACTCCCACGCGTCGGCGACGATCCCGGCGAGGTCCGCGCGGGACGGGTTCCAGCCGAGCCGCTCCCGGGCGGTCCGCGCCGAGGCCACCAGCACCGCCGGGTCGCCGCCCCGGCGCGGGGCCACCACCTCGGGGATCGGGTGCCCGGTCACCTGCCGGACGGTCTCGATGACCTCGCGGACGGAGAAGCCGTTGCCGTTGCCGAGGTTGCAGATCAGGTGCTCGCCCGGGGCGGCCGCCGCGACCGCGAGCAGGTGGGCCTCGGCGAGGTCCGCGACGTGGATGTAGTCACGGACGCAGGTGCCGTCCGGCGTCGGGTAGTCGTCGCCGTAGACGGAGATCGCGTCGCGCCGGCCCTGCGCCACCTGGAGCACCAGCGGGATGAGGTGCGACTCGGGGTCGTGCCGCTCGCCGAACTCGCCGTAGGCGCCGGCCACGTTGAAGTAGCGCAGCGACACCGCGCCCAGCCCGTGGGCCCTCGCCTCACCGGTGATCATGTGGTCGACGGCGAGCTTGGAGGCGCCGTAGGGGTTGGTCGGCGCGGTGGGCGCGGACTCCACGATCGGCACCTGCTCCGGCTCGCCGTAGGTGGCGGCGGTGGAGGAGAAGACCAGCCTGCGCACCCCGGCCGCCCGCATCGCGGCGAGCAGGGCCATGGTGCCGCCGACGTTGTTGTCCCAGTACTTCTCCGGCCGTACGACGGACTCGCCGACCTGGGAGCAGGCGGCGAAGTGGAGCACCGCGTCGAACGAGGAGTCCAGCCACTTGGCGGCGTCGCGGATGTCGCCCTCGACGAAGGACGCACCGGAGGGCACGCCCTCGCGGAACCCGGTGGACAGGTTGTCCAGGACGAGGACCTCGTGGCCCGCCTCCAGCAGGTGCTGGGCGACCACGCTGCCCACGTATCCCGCACCGCCGGTGACCAGGTACTTCCCGCTCATGAACTAGCTACCTCTCGCAGTCGCTCGGCCGCGCGCTCCGGCGGCACGTCGTTGATGAACACGTTCATGCCGGATTCGGAACCCGCGAGGAACTTCAGCTTGCCGGAAGTACGGCGAATGGTGAAAAGCTCCAGGTGGAGCGCGAAGTCGTCACGGCTGACGCCCTCGAACTCCTCCAGCTGGCCGAACGGCGCCTGGTGCCAGGCGGCGATGTACGGCGTCGGAGGCTCACCCTCGCCGAAGATGCGGTCGAAGCGCCTCAAGAGTTCCAGATAGACCTGGGCGAACTCCGAGCGCGCCGCTTCTTCGAGCGCGAGCAGGTCGGGCACCCGGCGCCGCGGGTACAGGTGGACCTCGTACGGCCAGTGCGCCGCGTAGGGCACGAAGGCCACCCAGTGTTCACCCTTGAGGACGACCCGCTCCCCGGCGAGCTCGCGCTCCAGGACGGCGTCGAAGAGGTTCTCCCCGCCCGTGGCGTCCCGGTGGGCCGCGAGGGACCGGAGCATCAGGGCGGTGCGAGGGGTGGTGAAGGGGTAGGCGTAGATCTGCCCGTGCGGGTGACCGAGCGTCACACCGATCTCGGCACCCCGGTTCTCGAAACAGAAGACCTGTTCGACGGAGGGCAGATGGGACAGCTCCGACGTGCGGTCGGTCCACGCGTCCAGGACCAGCCGCGCCTGCTCCTCGCCCAGGTCGGCGAAGGAGGCGTTGTGGTCGGAGGTGAAGCAGACGACCTCGCAGCGCCCGGAGTCACCGGCGAGCGAGGGGAAGCGGTTCTCGAAGACCACCACGTCGTAGGACGCGTCCGGGATCTCGCTCAGCCGCTCGCCCTGCGACGGGCACAGGGGGCACTCGTCGGCCGGCGGGTGGTAGGTCCGGCCCTGGCGGTGCGAGGCGATCGCCACCGAGTCGCCGAGCAGCGCGTCGCGGCGGATCCCGGAGGTCGTCACGGTCCGCTCCAGCGGACGGCGGTCGACCGCGCCGCGGACGGCGTCGTCCCGCAGGTCGTAGTAGATCAGCTCACGACCGTCCGCCAGACGGGTCGAGGTCTTCTTCACCGCGGACTCCTCGTTCGAGCCACCCAACCATTCAACATAACCAAACATACCAAAACACAACTCATCACTGACAGTCAACATCACAATCAAACAAAGCTCGACATCAAACGTGTTCAATTAACGAACGCCCAGGCGTAGGTTTCGGTCCGGATCAGTTCACGCAACGAAGCGAGTGCGTATGGAAACCCCCACATACCTGTCCGCCGAGCTACGGCTCCCCACCAACTGGCTCGACTACACGATCCTCGGCATCTACTTCGTCGTCGTCCTCGGCATCGGCTTCGCCGCCCGCCGGTCGGTCAGGACCAGCCTCGACTTCTTCCTGTCCGGCCGTTCGCTGCCCGCCTGGGTCACGGGCCTCGCCTTCATCGCGGCCAACCTGGGCGCCACCGAGATCCTCGGCATGGCAGCCAACAGCGCGCAGTACGGCGTCTACACCACCCACTGGTACTGGATCGGCGCCATCCCGGCCATGGTCTTCCTCGGCCTGGTCATGATGCCCTTCTACTACGGCAGCAAGGTCCGCTCAGTCCCCGAGTTCCTGCTGCTGCGCTTCGACAGGTCGGCGCACCTGCTCAGCTCGATCCTGTTCGCCTTCGCCGCCATCCTGATCGCCGGCGTCAACCTCTACGCGCTCGCGATCGTCGTCGAGGCGCTGCTGGGCTGGCCGCAGTGGGTGGCGATCGTGGTGGCGGGCTTCTTCGTGCTCGCCTACATCACCCTCGGCGGCCTCTCCTCGGCGATCTACAACGAGGTGCTGCAGTTCTTCGTGATCCTCGCCGCCCTCATCCCGATCACCATCCTGGGCCTGAAGAAGGTCGGCGGCTGGGACGGCCTGTCCGACACCCTCACCGCCCGCCAGGGCGACGACTTCATGACCTCCTGGGGCGGCACCGGCATCGGCGACGCCAACCCCCTGGGCGCCAACTGGCTCACGATCGTCCTCGGCCTGGGCTTCGTGCTCTCCTTCGGCTACTGGACCACCAACTTCGCCGAGGTCCAGCGCGCCCTGTCCGCCAAGAACCTCTCCGCCGCCCAGCGCACCCCGCTGATCGCCGCGTACCCGAAGATCTTCATCGTCTTCCTGGTGATGATCCCGGGCCTGGTGGCGGCCGCGCTGATCCCGCAGTTCGGCACGCCCGAGTCGGGCTACCAGTACAACGACGCGATCCCCTACCTGATGCAGGACCTGCTCCCCAACGGCGTCCTCGGCATCGCCGTGACCGGCCTGCTGGCGGCCTTCATGGCGGGCATGGCGGCCAACGTGTCGTCCTTCAACACGGTGTTCACCAACGACATCTGGGGCCGCTACGTGGTGCGGGACCGGGACGACGCGTACTACGTGCGCTTCGGCCGCCTCATCACGGCGATCGGCGTGCTGGCCTCGATCGGCACGGCGTTCCTGGCGGCGTCCTTCTCGAACATCATGGCGTACCTCCAGACGCTGTTCTCCTTCTTCAACGTCCCGATGTTCGTCGTCTTCATCGTCGGCATGTTCTGGAAGCGCGCGTCGATGAAGTCGGGCTTCTGGGGCCTGCTCGCCGGCACCACGGCCGCGATGGTGAACTACTTCGTCATCTACCAGGAGGGCATCATCGACATCCCCTCCGACCAGGGCGCCAACTTCGTCTCCGCGATCGCGGGCTTCGTCGCCGGCGCGGTCGTCATGGTGGCCGTCTCCCTGTTCACCGCCCCCAAGCCCGAGGCGGACCTGCAGGGCCTGGTCTACGGCACCCGCTCCCCCGGCATGGCCGAGCCGCCCGCGGAGGGCGACGACGCCTGGTACCGCCGGCCGGCGCTGCTCGGCTGGGGCGCGGTGGTCCTGGCCGCCGTCTGCTACATCCCGTTCTCGTTCTGACCGCGGGAGGATTGGAAGACCATGTCAGAGCATCCCGAGTACTCCGAGCGTGACGTCCAGCGGGAGGTCACCGACCTGGAGGGCAAGTCCGCGACGGCGGCACGCCTGTTCGACATCCGGCGCATCATCGGCGGCCTGTTCGTCGTCTACGGCGTCATCGTCACGATCACCGGCCTCACCGACGACCAGGCGGCCATCGACAAGGCCGAGGGCGTCAACATCAACCTCTGGACCGGCCTGGGCATGCTGCTCCTGGGCCTCTTCTTCGTGATCTGGCTCAAGCTCCGCCCCACGGCCCCGCCGCCCCCGCCCGAGGACTGACCCCCACCCCGCCGTGCGCGCACCCACACGCGCGCACGGCAAAAAGGGCGCGCGCCGCCCACACCGCAAGCCCCCGGCCCCGCACCCACCCACGGCAGAGGAATCACCGGAGCCGGGAGCCGCACCCACCCACGGCAGAGGAACCACCGCAGCCAGGAGCCGCACCCACCCACGACGGAGGAACCACCGCAGCCAGGAGCCGCACCCACCCACGACGGAGGAACCACCGCAGC
>NZ_JBHMCY010000097.1:24873-25015 GCF_042430725.1 Streptomyces cinereospinus
CCAGGAGCCGCACCCACCCACGGCGGAGGAACCACCGCAGCCGGGACCCGCACCCACCCACGACGGAGGAACCACCGGAGCCAGGAGCCGCACCCGCCCACGGCGGGAAGGGGACGTGCCGGGGGGTGTCCGCCCGCAGCGG
>NZ_JBHMCY010000098.1:0-24992 GCF_042430725.1 Streptomyces cinereospinus
CGGGAGTGCGTGCCGGGCGTCGCGACGGGGCGAACGTCGCCTGCCGCGGCACTAGGGTGGTGCCGTCGTTGGGGACTGTGAGGACCACCAGGCCGGTACGGCCGTAGGGGCCGCGCCGATCGGCGGAGCGGACCCGGGGAGCGCGCGGAGGATCGGGAAGCAGTGGGCAGAAGAAGGCGCGTCGCCGAGCGACCGAAGACCAGGCCCGCCGTCATCGGCGGGGTGCTCGCCGTCGTCGTGGGCGGCGCCGGGATCGGCGCCTACGCGCTGTTCGGCGACGGCTCCGTGAGCGGGAAGGACGCGTCCCTGACGGCCGCCGCCGAGCGGGGAAGGCAGGTGCGGACCGGTCCGCTGTCGGCGCGGGAGGTCACCACCGCGGCCCGGGCGTTCCTCGCGGCCTGGCAGCGGGGCGAGGTGAGCGGCGCGGCGGCCGCCACCGACGACGCCGAGGCCGCCGGGGCGCTGCTGACCGCGTACGCCAAGGACGCCCGGATCACGGGCCTCACGCTCACCCCGGGGGCGCGCAGGGGCGCCACCGTGCCGTTCACGGTGCGGGGCACGGTGACCTACCGGCAGGTCAGCAAGCCGGTGACGTACCGCAGTTCGCTGACGGTGGTGCGGCGGGCCGCGGACGGCGAGCCGCTGGTCGGCTGGCAGCCGTCGGTCCTCCACCCCGGCCTGCGCGCGGGCGACCGGCTGGTCACCGGCGAGGCGGGCACCCCGCCGGTGAAGGCGCTGGACCGGGACGGCGGCGAGCTGACCACCGCGAAGTACGCGTCGCTGGCGCCGGTCCTGGACGGGCTGCGGGAGAAGTACGGCAAGACGGCCGGCGGCACGGCCGGCGTCGAGCTGCGCGTGGTCCGCGGCAAGGCCTCGCAGCGGCAGAAGCTCTCCGACCGGACGGTCCTGGAGCTGAGCGAGGGCACGCCGGGCGAGGTGCGGACCACGCTCAGCGCGTCGCTCCAGGCCGCCGCGGAGCAGCAGGTCGCCTCGCGGGCGCGGGCCTCGGTGGTGGTCCTGAAGCCCTCGACCGGCGAGATCCTGGCCGTGGCGAACTCCTCGCCGAACGTCAACACGGCCTTCCAGGGCGCGCTGGCGCCCGGCTCCACGATGAAGGTCATCACCTCCTCGCTGCTTATCGAGAAGGGGCTGGCGTCGGCGGACAAGGCGCATCCGTGCCCGAAGTACTTCACGCACGGCGGCTGGAAGTTCCAGAACGACGACAAGTTCGAGATCGAGGGCGGCACGTTCAAGGCGAGCTTCGCGCGGTCCTGCAACACCGCCTTCATCAGCCAGGCGCCGAAGCTCGCGGACGACGACCTGACCAAGCAGGCCCAGCAGGTGTTCGGCCTGTCGCTGAACAACTGGGCGGTCGGTGTGCCCACCGTGGACGGCTCGGTTCCGGTGGAGTCCAGGGCGCAGATGGCCGCCGCCCTGATCGGCCAGGCCGGGGTGCGGATGAACCCGCTGAACATGGCGTCGGTGTCGGCGACGGTGCAGTCGGGCGTGTTCCGCCAGCCGTACCTGGTCGACCCGTCGGTGGACGGGCGGACGCTGGCGACGGCCTCGCGCACGATGTCCGCCTCGACGCTCTCCCAGTTGCGGGAGCTGATGGCCTACACGGCGGCGTACGGCACGGCGGCGGAGGCGATGGCGGGGGTCACCGGGAACGTCGGCGCGAAGACCGGCTCCGCGGAGGTCGACGGGCAGAAGAAGCCCAACGGCTGGTTCACCGCCTACCGCGGGGACCTGGCCGCCTCCGGTGTGGTCCAGGCGGCCGGGCACGGCGGGGACACGGCGGGGCCGATCGTGGCGGCGCTGCTGAAGCGGGGCGGCTGACGGCGTCCGGTCAGCGCCGGGCGACGGGGGTGGCGGCGGCCAGGTAGGTGCGCCGCAGGAAGCGCATCAGCGCCTTCAGGTCGAAACGGACGACCGCGGTGCCCTGCGGGGAGTGGAACTCGACCACGGCCTGCACCCGGCCGCACGGCCACACCCGGACCTGCCCGTCGCCGGCCGGGGCGCGCAGGCCCTGTTCGAGCAGGTCCCGGGAGAAGGTCCACTCGTGCGGGCCGGGCAGGCCGATCCGCACCGCGCGCGGGTCGCGGTCGGGGTCGTAGCGGAGCACGACCGGTATCGCGCCCCGCTCGTCCAGCGTCTGGACGTCGGTGTCCGTGACGATCTGGGCGCGCGCGTACTGCTCGACTACGGACATCGAAACGACCCCTCACCGTGCGTGACGTACGCGGAAACGATGGATCCGCTTCCCCTCCAATGTCCCATATTTCCGGGCTGACGCCCGCCGGAGCGGCCGATCTCGGCTCTACAACAGGGACAGTCTCGCTCTTGCAAGGGTTTCGCAGTAAGCGCCTATCATCGAACGGTGCACGTACCTGACGGATTCATCAATGCCCCCACCTCGGCGGTGGCCGGAGTCGTGGCCGCCGGCGCCGTCGCCGTGAGCCTGCGCGGCGCGCGCCGCGAGCTGGACGAGCGGATCGCGCCGCTGGCCGGTCTGGTGGCGGCGTTCATCTTCGCGGTGCAGATGCTGAACTTCCCGGTCGCCGCCGGGACCAGCGGACATCTGCTCGGCGGCGCCCTCGCGGCGATACTCGTCGGCCCCTTCACGGGGGCCCTGTGCATCGCCGTCGTCCTGCTCATGCAGGGCGTCCTCTTCGCGGACGGCGGGCTGACCGCGCTCGGCGTGAACATCACCGACATGTCGGTGGTCGGCGTCGGCGTCGCCTACGTCGTCTTCCGGGGCCTGGTGAAGGTGCTGCCGCGCACCCGGCGGTCGGTCACCACCGCCTCCTTCGTCGCCGCGCTGGTGTCGGTGCCGGCCGCCGCCCTCGCCTTCACGCTGTTCTACGCCGTCGGCGGCACCACGGACGTCGCCATCGGCAAGGTCGCCACCGCCATGGTCGGCGTGCACCTGCTCATCGGCATCGGCGAGGCCCTGATCACCGCGCTGACCGTCGGCGCCGTCGTCGCGGTCCGGCCGGACCTCGTGTACGGCGCCCGGGACCTGCGCCGGCCGCTGCGGCTGCGGGTCGACGGCGAGCTCGTCGACGCCCCGGCCGCCGAGGCGCCCGCGCCCGCCGCCCGGACCTCGCGCCGCACGCTGTGGATCAGCGGGCTGGCCACCTCCCTCGTGCTCGCCGGGTTCGTCAGCTTCTACGCCTCCGCCAGCCCCGACGGCCTGGAGAAGGTCGCCGAGGACAGGGGCTTCGCCGCGTCCGCCGAGGAGCACCACACCGCCGGCTCCCCGCTCGCCGACTACGGCGTGCGGGACGTCGACGACGCCCGCCTCTCCGGCGGCCTCGCCGGGGTGATCGGCGTCGGCGTCACGGTCGTCGCGGGCAGCGCGGTCTTCTGGGCGGTGCGCAGGCGGCGCACCGGCGAGACGGCCGGCCCGGCCGTCACCGGCACGAGCGTCTGACATGGGTGCGGGACACGCCCACAAGCTCTACCGGCGGGGTTCGTCACCCGTGCACGCCCTGCCGCCGCACACCAAGCTCGCCGCCGCGTTCGCCTTCGTGGTGGTCGTGGTGTCCACCCCGCGCGAGGCGGTGTGGGCGTTCGGCGGGTACGCCGTGCTGCTGGCCGTGGTGGCCGCCCTCGCGCGGATCCCCCCGCTGTTCCTGCTGAAGCGGCTGCTGATCGAGGTGCCGTTCGTCGCGTTCGCCGTACTGCTGCCGTTCGTGGCGGAGGGCGGGCGGGTCGAGGTGCTGGGCGTGTCGCTGAGCGTCAGCGGACTGTGGGGCGCCTGGAACGTGCTCGCCAAGGGCACGCTGGGGGTCACCGCGTCGGTCCTGCTGGCCGCCACCACCGAGCTGCGGGAGCTGCTGCTCGGCCTGGAACGGCTGAGGCTGCCGCCGCTGCTGGTGCAGATCGCCTCCTTCATGATCCGCTACGGTGACGTCATCTCCGGCGAGATGCGGCGGATGCGCATCGCCCGGGAGTCGCGCGGGTTCCAGGCGCGCGGCCCGCGGCACTGGGGCGTGCTCGCCAAGTCGGCGGGGGCGCTGTTCATCCGCTCCTACGAGCGCGGGGAGCGGGTGCACCTGGCGATGCTGAGCCGGGGGTACACCGGTGTCATGCCGGTGATCGACGAGGTGACCGCGTCCCGGGCGCAGTGGTCGTACGCCCTCGCCCTGCCGGGTGCCGCCCTGGTCGTCTGTCTGCTGGGATGGGTGCTGTGACGAACACTGTGACGGAAGCCGCGACCGAGGCGTCCCTGGAGGTCTCGCGCCTCGCCTTCGCCTACCCCGACGGGCATCAGGCCCTGTTCGGGGTGGACTTCCGCATCGGGCGCGGCGAGCGGGTCGCGCTGCTCGGGCCGAACGGCGCCGGCAAGACCACGCTGGTGCTGCACCTCAACGGCATCCTCGACGGCGGCACGGGCTCGGTGCGGGTGGCCGGGCTGCCGGTGGACCGTGCGCACCTGGCCGAGGTGCGGCGCCGGGTCGGCATCGTCTTCCAGGACCCCGACGACCAGCTGTTCATGCCGACCGTCCGGGAGGACGTGGCCTTCGGCCCCGCGGCGGCCGGGCTGAAGGGCGCGGAGCTGGACGCGCGGGTGGAGCGGGCGCTGGAGCAGGTGGGGATGGCCGGTTTCCACAACCGCCCGCCGCACCACCTCTCCTTCGGGCAGCGGCGCCGGGTGGCGGTCGCCACCGTGCTCGCCATGGAGCCGGAGATCCTCGTCCTGGACGAGCCGTCGTCCAACCTCGACCCCGCCTCGCGCCGCGAACTGGCCGACATCCTGCGGGCACTGGACGTGACCGTGCTGATGGTCACGCACGACCTGCCCTACGCCCTGGAACTCTGCCCGCGCGCGCTGATCCTCAGCGAGGGCGTGATCGCGGCGGACGGGCCGACCGGCGACCTGCTGCGCGACGACGCCCTGATGCGCGCCCACCGCCTGGAGCTGCCCTTCGGATTCGACCCGCGCTCGGTGCCGACGGACGCGTGACGCCGGCCGCCCGGGGCCGCCCCGGGTTGCTACCCCCCGGTAACAACCATGGATCGCCGACCAGTACCTTGTGCTCCGTCCAGTTGCGCGTCCATGTTCCCGGGAGGCCGTCCTTGACCGACGACACCGCTGCCGACACCGCCGCCGGCGCCGCCGCCGACACCCGCCCGAGGAAGATCGTGTATGTCGCCGAGGCCACCTCGCACGGCGGCCGGGACGGCTACGTCACCAGCCAGGACGGGCAGATCGAACTCAAGGTGGCGATGCCGCCGGAGCTGGGCGGCGACGGCGACGGCACCAACCCCGAGCAGCTGTTCGCGGCCGGCTACGGCACCTGCTTCCACAACGCCCTGATCCTGGTCGGCAACCGGTCCGGCTACGACCTGACCGGCTCCACGGTCGCCGCGAAGGTCGGCATCGGACCCAACCGGCAGCGCGGCTACGGCCTCGCCGTCGCCCTGAGCGTCTCGCTGCCGGTGCTCGACGCGGAGGTCGCGGCGCGCCTGGTGGCCGAGGCCCACGAGGTGTGCCCGTACTCCAACGCCACCCGCGGCAACATCGACGTCACGATTCTGCTGGGCTGACGGGACCCCGGCGTGACCGGGGAATCGCGGACCGTCCGCGCGCGTTGCATCCACCGGCGCGGCGAGTGAAGTGGACGGAGTACGGGCGTGGACGTGAACGGCGCAGTGGCCGAGGGCTTCGAGCCGGTCGGGGAGGCGTTCGCACGCAACTTCGAGGTGCTCGGCGAGCGGGGCGCCGCCGTGACCGTCTACCGGGACGGGCACAAGGTCGTCGACCTGTGGGCGGGCACCAAGGACGTCGACGGTACGGCGCCCTGGGAGCAGGGCACCGCGCAGATCGTGCGCTCGGCGACCAAGGGCGTCGCCGCCGCCGTTCTGCTGCTGCTGCACCAGCGGGGCGAGCTGGACCTGGACACGCCGGTCGGTGAGCTGTGGCCGGAGTACAAGGCGGCGGGCAAGGAGCGGACCCGGGTACGGCATCTGCTCGCGCACCGGGCCGGGGTGCCGGTGCTGGACCGGCCGCTGACCCCGGCCGAGGCCGCCGACCCGGACCTCGGGGCCGCGGCGGTGGCCGCGCAGGCCCCGCTGTGGGAGCCGGGCAGCGCGCACGGCTACCACGCGCAGACGTACAGCTGGCTGGTCGGCGAGGTGGTGCGGCGAGTCGGCGGGCGGTCGGCCGGGCAGTGGATCGCCGAGGAGATCGCCGGGCCGGCCGGGGCACGGCTGTGGCTCGGGCTGCCGGACGCGGAGGCGGCGCGGGTGGGCCGGGCCGGGCGGATCGAGGCCCCGCCGGCGGCGAACGGGCTGCGGACGCGGCCCAGGCGGGCGGTGGCCGACGCGTACGCCGACCCGGACTCCGTCACCCGCCGCGCCTTCGCCGCGATCACCCCGGCGCCGGACGAGAACGACCCCGCCTACCGGGCCGCCGTCCTGCCCGCCTCCAGCGGCATCGCGACGGCGGACGGACTGGCCCGCTTCTACGCGTCGCTGATCGGCCAGGTGGCGGGCGGGGTCCGGCTGTTCACGCCGGAGACGGCCGAGCTGGCGCGCGCGGAGCGGTCGGCCGGGCCGGACCGGGTGCTCGTCGTCGGCACCCGCTTCGGGCTCGGGTACATGCTGCACGGCAGCGCGTCCCCGCTGCTCTCCCCCACGTCCTTCGGCCACCCCGGGCGGGGCGGCGCGCTCGGCTTCGCCGACCCCGAGTCGGGTGTCGCCTTCGGCTACGTCACCAACGGCTTCCGCACCGGCGTCACGGCCGACCCCCGGGCGCAGGCGCTGGTACGCGCCCTGCGCGGGGTCCTGAACGGCCCCGGGGGCGTCTCCTAGGGCGAGCCCGGCCAGATCCGGCGTGACTGCCTCCGGGCGCTCGGACAGCCGACGGTGTGCGTCCGCCGCCGGCCAGGGCCCGGCGGTACCAGGGCGCGCAGTCGCCGACTGCCCCCGGGCGCTCGGACAGCCGCGCGGCTGCCTCCAGGCGCTCAGACAGCCGACGGTGTGCGTCCGCCGCCGGCCAAGGCCCGGCGGTACCAGGGCGCGCAGTCGCCGAACGCCTCCAGGTGCTCGGACAGCCGCCCGGCTGCCTCCAGGCGCTCGGACAGCCGACGGTGTGCGTCCGCCGCCGGCCAGGGCCCGGCGGTACCAGGGCCCGCAGTCGCCGAACGCCTCCAGGCGCCCGGACAGCCGCCCGGCTGCCTCCAGGCGCTCGGACAGCCGACGGTGTGCGTCCGCCGCCGGCCAGGGCCCGGCGGTACCAGGGCCCGCAGTCGCCGAACGCCTCCAGGCGCCCGGACAGCCGCCCGGCTGCCTCCGAGCGCTCAGACAGCCGACGGTGTGCGTCCGCCGCCGGCCAGGGCCCGGCGGTACCAGGGCGCGCAGTCGCCGAACGCCTGAGCGAACGGGGCTCCCGGGCCGGTGCTCAGCAGCGACCACAGGGCGCCGCTGTCGTAAAAGCGGTCGACCGCCACCAGCGCCAGCGGGCGCCGGGCGCCGGGGCCGTGGGCGTCGAGCCGGCGCAGGGCCTCGTCCAGGGGCAGCTCACCGGCGGGCAGGGGCAGGTCCAGGGCGCCGCAGACGGTGGTGACCAGGTCCCGCAACGTCACCGGCTCGGGGTGCGCGGCGTGCAGGACGCGGCCCGCGGCGGGCTCCCTCCCGGCGGGCGCGAGGGCCAGTTCGGCCAGGGCGCGGGCGAGGACGGTCGCCGGGATCAGGGAGAGGCGGGCGGCGGCGCCGTCCACCCAGTGGGGCAGCCGGCGCACCAGCTGCACCAGGCCGGGGACGACCCAGGTGTCGCCCTCGCCGTAGACGAGGTAGGGGCGGACGACGGTGCCGCCGGCGGCCAGCACCAGCCGCTCGCCGGCGAGCCGGGTCTCGCTGGTCGGGGAGACCGGCGCCTCGGCGATCCGGCCCTCGGGCTCGCCGCGGTGCGGTCCGTCGCCGTAGACGGCGGCGGTGCCGAGCTGCACGATCCGGCGCACGCCCGCCCGGGCCGCCTCGGCCAGCAGGGCGCGGGTGCCCTCCTCGTTGACGGTCCGGCACTCCTCGCGGGTGCCGCCGATGCGGGCGGCGAGGTGCAGGACGGTGGTGACGCCCTCGCAGACGCCGTGCAGGGACGCCGGGTCGGCGAGGTCGCCGGGCACGGCCTCCGGGCCGCCGCCGGTGGCCCCGGGGCCGGGGCGGTGGTGGGTGAGCAGGCGCAGCGCGGGGCCGTGCGGGGCGGCGGACGCCCTCCGCAGCAGTGGCACGACATGCGAGCCGATGAAACCGGTGCCGCCGGTCACCAGGATGCGTTCGCAGCTCACGTGCGCCTTCCGCCGGGGTCGCTGGTCAGGACGTGCCGGAGCGTCACTCTCCTCCACCGGCGGTCCGGCGGGCAAGGGGCGCCGGCCGGGGGCGGGTGCCGCCGCCTCGTCGGGGGCGGCACGCCCGCGCGGCCGTGGTGTCACACGGACGCCGTCGCGGTCTCCCGGCGGCGCTCGGTCCGGTCCGCGTGCGTGAACAGGTCGGCCAGGGTGGCGGCCAGTTCGCTGACCGACTGCTCGCGCAGCAGGTGGTGGGTGGGGACCGGGATCCGCAGGGCGCTCTCCAGCTTGCGCTGGAAGGCCAGGGCGGTGAGCGAGTCGATGCCCTGGGCGTAGAGCGGGCGGGTCCGGGGGATGCGGTGGGCCGGCGGAACGTCGAGGTGCGTCTCCAGGGTGCGGCAGACGAACGCCTCGATGGCCCGCAGCCGGGCGTCGCCGGAGGCGGTGCGCAGGGCGCCGAGGTCCAGGGTGGCGGCCGGGGATGGTGACACGGTGTCGTCCTCTCGGGTGGGCGGGGCGGCGGCCGGGCGCCGGGCGCGCGGCCGGGGCTGGGAACTGCGCAGGGCGGCGGGTGCGGGACCGGGGCGCGGCCCCGCACCGTCGGACCACACCAGCTGGAACCGCCAGCGGCTGATCCGCCAGCCGTCCGCGGTGCGGACCGCCTCGCCCTCGCTGTAGCCGCCGATGTCGAAGCGGCCGCCGGGGTCGGGGCCGTCGTCGTGGTGGACGTGCGAGGCGAAGAGGTGGACGCGGACGCGGGCGGTGTCGCCGTCCAGCGCGATGCCGTGGTTGGCGGCCAGGTGGTGGGTGCGGGCGAAGCGGGACTTCCGGTCGAAGTGGAAGGCCGCGGCGGTGTCCAGGCCGCGCACCGTGCCGACCGGGAACTCCAGCCGGCAGTCCTCGGTGAAGACCGTGCGGGGCCACGTGTCGTCGTACCCGTGGCGGTCCTGGACGTCGAGCAGGGTGACGTACCGGTCGATGAGTTCGGTGATCTCGGCCCGGTCGGCCAGGTCGCGCACCCGGTCCCGCAGGGCGTCGAGTTCGGCCCGCGGGAGGGTGACCGTGTCGCCGTGGTCGCGGGCGTCCTCGTCGCGGGCGTCCTCGTCGCGGGCGTTCTGTTCTCCGCCGTTCTGTTCTCGGTGCGGGGAGGTCATGGGGAAGTAGCTCCGTTTCACGAAGGGTCGGGCCGGGTCCGCCGCGGTGCGGCCCGCGCCCCCGGCGGGACGCGGGCCGCACCGGCGTGCGGCTCCGCCGGGGTGGACGCACCCGCCACGACGGCGCCTCGGACGGTCGAGACACCCTCTGGGGCGCGGCGCGGCACTTCCGGCGGAGCGCTCAGGCCGCCCGGCTCCCCGCGATCCGCCACCCCCGCGGGTCGCGGTGCGCCGGGACGCGTTCCGGGCGGCGCCAGCTCGCCGTGGGGGTGGGGGCCCGGTCCCGGAGGCCGGGGCCGAGGGCCGCGAGGGCGGCGGCGCGGGAGAGCAGCACGCTGGTCAGGGCCGCGAGTTCGGCCGGGCTCGCGGTGCCCTTCACCACCTTGATGACCAGCGCGTCCGGCGTGCTCACTGCGGTGGGTTGCCGTGCTTGCGGCACGGCAGGTCGGCCTGCTTGCTGCGCAGCATGGACAGGGCGGCGGCCAGGGCCCGCCGGGTGTCCCGGGGGTCGATCACATCGTCGATCAGGCCGCGCTCGGCGGCGTAGTAGGGGTGCATCAGCTCCGCCTGGTACTCCTTGATCTTCTGGGCCCGGGTGGCGTCCGGGTCGTCGGAGGCGGCGATCTCCCGGCGGAAGATGACGTTCGCGGCACCCTCGGCACCCATCACCGCGATCTCGTTGGACGGCCAGGCCAGCGCCAGGTCGGCGCCGATGGACCGGGAGTCCATCACGATGTACGCGCCGCCGTACGCCTTGCGCAGCACCAGCGAGATGCGCGGCACCGTGGCGTTGCAGTAGGCGTACAGCAGCTTGGCGCCGCGCCGGATGATCCCGTTGTGCTCCTGGTCGACGCCCGGCAGGAACCCCGGTACGTCGATCAGGGTGACGATCGGGATGTTGAAGGCGTCGCAGAACTGCACGAACCGCGCCGCCTTCTCGCTGGCGTCGATGTCGAGCACCCCGGCGTAGGAGGCGGGCTGGTTGGCGACGATGCCGACCACCTCGCCGTCCAGCCGGGACAGCGCGCACACCACGTTGGTCGCCCAGCCGGGGTGGACCTCGAAGGACTCGCCGTCGTCGGCGATCTCCTCGATGACGGTCCGGATGTCGTACACCCGGCTCGGGTCCTCGGGCACCACGTCCAGCAGCCGGTCGGTGCGCCGGTCGGCCGGGTCGCCGCCCGGCACCCTGGGCGGCAGTTCGCGGTTGTTGGACGGCAGCAGGGAGAGCAGGTAGCGCACGTCCTCCATGCACGCCCGCACGTCGTCGTACGCGAAGTGCGCGACCCCGGAGGTGGTCGCGTGCACGTCGGCGCCGCCGAGGTCGTTCTGGGTGATCTCCTCGCCGGTGACCGCCTTGACCACGTCGGGTCCGGTGATGAACATCTGGGCGATGTCGCGGACCATGAAGACGAAGTCGGTCAGCGCGGGGCTGTAGGCGGCGCCGCCCGCGCACGGGCCGAGCATCACGCTGATCTGCGGGATGACGCCGGAGGCCTTGGTGTTGCGCTGGAAGATGCCGCCGTAGCCGGCGAGCGCGCTGACGCCCTCCTGGATGCGGGCGCCGGCGCCGTCGTTCAGCGACACCAGCGGCGCGCCGGCCGCCAGGGCCATGTCCATGATCTTGTGGATCTTCTGGGCGTGGGCCTCGCCGAGGGCGCCGCCGAAGATGCGGAAGTCATGCGCGTAGACGAAGACCGTACGGCCGTGGACCGTGCCCCAGCCGGTGATCACACCGTCGGTGTAGGGACGTTTCTTCTCCAGTCCGAAGCCGGTGGCCCGGTGCCGGCGCAACGTCTCGACCTCGACGAAGGACCCCTCGTCGAGCAGGAGTTCGATCCGCTCGTGGGCGGTGAGCTTGCCCTTGGCGTGCTGCCGCTCGGTGGCCAGCGGATCGCCGTGCCGGGCGGCCTGCTTGATCAGGCTCAGTTCCTCCAGCCGTTCCGCCGCGCTCCACTGCCCGCGGTGCTCGCGGTCGTGCAGGCTCGGCCGGTCGGCGGCGGCCTGCGCCGCGGACTTCCGGTCGGAGCTCGCGTCGGACTTCGCGTCGGACTTCGCGTCGGACTTCGCGTCGGAGTGCTGGGCGGCCGTCCGGGCGGACTTCTCGCCGGACTTCTGGTCGGACTTCTGGTCGGTCGTCATGTGGTGGGTCTCACGCTCCCCAGTCAGGTTCATGCGTGGTCATGCCGTCGGCGTCCAGGTCCACCGTCCCGCCCGCGTGCAGCGCGGCCGGCGGCACCCAGCGCACGGTGACCCGCTCCGGGGGCCCGCCCAGCACCGCGACGGCGGCGTTGTGGCGGGGCCCGGACGGCAGGTCCAGCAGCGTCCACCCGGACGGGCGGCGGCGCCGGTCGGCCCCCAGGTAGTCCTGGGCCGGATCCCGGGACAGGCCGGTGCCGAGCGCCTTGAGGTAGGCCTCCTTGCGGGTCCACATCCGCCCGAAGAGCTCCCGCCGGTCCGCCACGCCCAGGCCCGCCAGCTCCTCCTGCTCGCCGGGGTGCAGGGCCGGGGCGCACACCTCGACCGTCTCGTCCCTCGGCAGCCGTTCCACGTCGGCGCCGATCACGGTGGCGGCGACGGCCACGACGGCCATGCCGTGGCTGTGCGCCAGCGAGAAGTGCAGCGGCGGGTCGGGGTGGGCGACGGCGGGCCGTCCGTGCGGCTTGCCGCATCCGGGGCAGGGCTCCCGCACGAACGGCACCTCGCGCGGCGGCAGACCCAGGTAGGCGCCGAGCAGGCGGCGCAGCGCGATGTGCGCGGAGGCGTACGTGATGCCGTCGGTGGGGCGGACGAAGGAGGCGGTGCGCCGGCGTTCCGCGTCGTCCAGCTCCGACAGGTCCAGCAGCTCGGCCGCCACGTCCAGCCGCGGGCGGCGCACCAGCCACACGTCGAGCTGCCCCGGAGCCGGCACCCGCGACGTCGCGGTCTCGGGTCCCTCGCGGACCACCAGCTCCGGGATCACGTCGTGCCCGGCCCGTCGTGCGAGATCAGGTGGACTCCCTGCCCGCCGTGCTTGTGCGGGTCGTCCTCGGGACCGAGCTGCCCGGACAGGCACGCGATGAGCTCGGCGGCGCTGTTGGCGCGCAGCAGCATGTTGAGGTTGACGTCGAGGCTGAGCGCGGTCTCCATCCGGCGCTGCAGTTCCAGGCCGTTGATGGACCCGATGCCGAGGCTGTTCATCGGGCGGCCCTCGGTGTCGATGGTGTGCGGCGGCACCCGCAGCACCCGGGCGAGTTCGGCCCGTACGTACGCGTCGATCAGACGGACCCGTTCGGGCTCGTCGCAGGCGGCGAGGTGGGCCGGGTCCGGCGGGTCCACCTCGACGACGGTGTCCTGCTCGAACTCGTAGTCGCCGTCGTCGAATGCATCGAGGTCGTCGAAGACCCATGTCTTCGTTGTCTGGTTCATGGGCGTGCCCCGTTGGGTGTAGGTGGGGTGGGTGGGCGGAAGGGCGGGACGAGCGGGCCGGGCGCGCCGGCTCAGGTGCGCCGGAGGCCGGTGAGGCCGACGAGCAGCCCGAGGCCGCCGAGGGCGGCCACGAACACCAGCGCGGGGCGGCAGGCCGCGGCCGCCTCGGCCGGGGTGGCGCCGGGCACCGCGGCCGCGGCGAGCAGCGCGGCGACGGCCGCGACGGCGAGCGCCGCGGCGAGCTGCACGGCCGTCTGGTACAGCCCGCTGCCCGTGCCCCGGTCGGCGGGGCGCAGCCGTGCCGTCGCCTGCATGTTCAGCGCGGCGAAGGACAGCACGAAGGCGGCGCCGACCAGCAGCAGCGTCGGCAGCAGCCGGGTGGGGTAGTGCGGCGGCCAGGACGGGTCCAGCTGGAGCAGGTAGCCGGCGAGGGCGCAGCCGGCGCCGGCCGCGATCAGCCGGGGCGCGCCGAAGCGGGCGACCAGGCGCCCGGAGGCGAGCGCGGTGAGCGCGGGCGGCACGGCGGCCGGGAGCAGGGCCAGCGCGGCCGCCTGCGGCGACCAGCCGGCGACGGTCTGCAACTGGTACGTCAGCACGAACAGCAGCCCCAGGTAGGAGCCGTTGAGGCAGGCCGCGCCGAGCGCCGAGCGGATCAGCGCGGCGTCGCGCAGCGGCCGGACGAGGGGATCGGGGGTGGTGCGTTCGACGACCGCGAAGACCACCAGCAGCAGCACCGCGGCGGCGAGCGGCCCGGCCGCCCGGGGCGCGGTCCAGCCGTGCGCGGCCACGGCACCGACGCCGTACACCAGGGCGACGAGCGCCGCCGTGAAGGTGGCGGCGCCGGCCAGGTCGTAGCGGCGCGGGGCGGTGCGCGGCGCGGTGGCCTCCTCGTCCGGGATCAGCTTCAGCCCGAGGGCGAAGAGGACCAGCACGACCGGGGCCGGGAAGGCGAAGGACAGCCGCCAGCTGATGTCGGTGAGCCAGCCGGACAGCAGCAGTCCCGCGGTGAAGCCGCCGGCGCCGAACAGGGCGTAGACGGACACCGCCCGGTCGCGGGGC
Organism: Streptomyces cinereospinus; assembly: GCF_042430725.1. NCBI lineage: Bacteria > Bacillati > Actinomycetota > Actinomycetes > Kitasatosporales > Streptomycetaceae > Streptomyces > Streptomyces cinereospinus. The sequence continues at coordinate 13,916 of NZ_JBHMCY010000098.1, forward strand.
GGGCCCTGCGGGAAGGCGGTGGCGATGATGGCGAGGCCGGTGGGGGCGGTCAGCGCCGCGCAGAAGCCCTTCACCAGGCGGGTGGCGACGAGCAGCGCGGGCTCCTGGGCGAGGGCGCTGAGGGCGGAGGCGGCGGCGAAGGCGAGCAGCGCCGCCAGGTAGACCCGGCGGCGCCCCAGCAGGCTCACCACCCGGGCGCCGAACAGCAGCAGGCCGCCGAAGCCGACGGCGAAGCCGGTCATCGCCCAGTGCGCGTCGCTCGGCGGCAGCCCGAGGTCCGTGCCGATCGAGGGCAGCGCCACGACCGCCACGGACACCTCGAGCGCGTCGATGAGCATGTTGCCGGCGAGCACCAGCAGGAGCCCCCACAGCCGCGGGTCCCACCGCCCGTCCCCGGTGCCGGCCTCGGGCGCGGGGTGCGTCCTGGTCATGGCGTCACCCCAGCAGGGTGCCGCCGCTCGCGTCGACGAAGGAGCCGGTGACCCAGCGGGCATCGTCGGAGACGAGGAAGGCGACCACGTCGGCGACGTCCTGCGGTTCGCCGACCCGGTTGAAGGTGGACAGCGCCGCCATCGCCTCGACGGCCTCGGGGATGTCGAACACCGGGTTGCCGTTGCGGGTGATGCCGGGGGCGACGCTGTTGACGGTGATGCCGCGCGGGCCGAGCGCCTTGGCGTAGTGCAGGGCGAGCTGCTCGGTGGCGCCCTTGCTCATCGCGTAGGCGATCTCGTCGGGGTTGGCGAACCGGGTCAGCCCCGAGGAGATGTTCACGATCCGCCCGCCGTCGGGCATGTTCGCCAGGGCGCGCTGGATGAGGAAGAACGGCGCCTTGGCGTTGACCGCGAAGATCCGGTCGAACATCTCCGGCGTGGTGTCCTCGGGTTTCACCCCGCCCATCACCCCGGCGTTGTTGACCAGGATGTTCAGCTCGGTGGAGCCGGTGCGCTCCTTCAGGCCCTCCTCCAGGGCGAGGAACAGCTCGTGCACGTCGCCGGGGGCGCCGAGTGGGGCGCGGACGGCGAACGCCCGGCCGCCGTCCCGCTCGATCCCGGCGACGACCTCCTCGGCCGCGTCCTTGCTGCTGCCGTAGTGCACGGCGACCAGCGCGCCGTCGCGGGCCAGCCGCTCGGCGGTGGCCCGGCCCATGCCCCGGCCGGCGCCCGTGACGAGCGCCGTCCTGCCGGTCAGGTTGCCCATCTTCCGTCTCCTGACGTGGTGTTGTCCGGTGAGGTACGCGGTGCTGGGGGTGCGCGGGGTGCTTCGGGTGGCGGAGGTGCGAGGGGGGTGCGGGGCCTGCGCGTCCGGCGTGAACCAGCGGGCGAGCGCCGCTTCGAGGCCGTCCGGGGTGTCGCCGGCCCAGGCGACGTATCCGTCGGGGCGGACCAGGAGGGCGGCCGCGCCGGGCAGTGCGCCGTCGTCGGCGGGGCGCGCGGCGACGGTGTCGACGGCGCCGGCCCACGGGCGCGCGGCCTCCGTGAAGGCGGCCCGCGCGGACCCGTCGGCGGTCAGCACCAGCAGTACGCCGCGCCCCTCGCGCAGCAGGTCCAGGGTGGTACGGGGCTCCGCGCGCCCGGCGACGGCTCCCGCCGGGCCCGCGCTCCGTACCAGCTCCGCGCCGGGCAGCCGCGCCCCGACGGGCCCGGCCCCGCCGCCGCCCGCCGGCTCCGGTGCGGACGGGTCACCGGCCGGCGCGTACCGCACGTCCAGCCCGCTGATCGTCCCGGCCAGATGCGCCCGCACCCGCTCGTACGCCGTCAGCTCGCCGACCACCGAGCGCAGCGCCTCCACCTCGGGCCCGCCCAGCAGCAGCCGGGCCTGGGCGCGGATGGCGGACAGGACCCGGCGGCCGACGCCGTGCCGTTCCTCGTGGTAGGTGTCGAGGAGGCCCTCGGGGGCCCTCCCGCGCACGGTCGCCGCCAGTTTCCAGCCGAGGTTGACGGCGTCCTGGAGGCCGAGGTTGAGGGCCTGGCCGCCGATCGGCATCTGCTGGTGGGCGGCGTCGCCGGCGAGCAGCACCCGCCCGGAGCGGTAGCGCTCGGCCTGCCGGGAGGCGTCGCCGAAGGAGTTGACCCACAGCGGGGTGCCGTGGGAGATGTCCTCGCCGGTGACCTCCCGCCAGGCGGCGACGACGTCGGCGAAGCGGGCCTCGCCGGCGCGCGGCGGGGCACCGAACCGGTGGACCATCACGCGGGTGACGCCGTCCCCGCGCCGGGCGGCGATGGCGAGCCCGTTCGGCAGCCGTTCGAACCGCCGGTCGCGGATCTCGATGCCGTCGACGTCGGCGCGGATCAGCTCCCGTTCGGCGTCGTTGCCGGGGAAGCCGATGCCGGCCAGGCCGCGCACGGCGGACTGTTCGCCGTCGCAGCCGACGACGTAGCGGGCGGTGAAGGTCACCGGCCGGCCGGCGTGCCGGGCCGTCACCGTCACCCGGTCCGGGCGCTGGGTCACCGCGGTGACCTCGTGGCCGCGCAGCACGCGCACCCGCAGGCGGCCCGCGCGGGCGCCGAGGAGTTCCTCGGTGCGCACCTGCGGCACCTTCCACTGCCCGGGGTAGGGGCTGGGCAGGGTGAGGTCCAGTGGCAGTCCGCCGAAGTGGCCGCGCGGCTCGTGCGGCGGCAGCGGGTCGCCGAACCCGTCCGGCCCGTCCAGCAGCCCGCGCTGCCGCAGGATCTCCATGGTCCGCGCGTGCAGCGTGGAGGCCCGCGACTCCGTCGTCGGGGCGTCCAGCCGCTCCAGTACGGTCACGTCGGCGCCGCCGAGCCGCAGTTCCCCGGCGAGCATCAGCCCGACGGGTCCGGCGCCGACCACGATGACGTCCGTATCGACCGCGTCGGCGCCGGCCACGGTCAGCGCCTCGCTTCGGCGTACGCCTTGGCGTGGCCCAGGGTGGCGCGGCTGTTGGTGCTCAGCGCCGAGCGCACGTACTCCCGGGCCTCGGCGACGCCCGCCCCGGGCCCGAGGATCTTCTCGATGTTCTCCGGGCGCAGCACGACGGTGTGCTGCGAGGAGGCGGTGCAGCCGGTGTCGGTGCCGGTGAACGTCCAGTAGCCGGTGTGCAGGTTCATCAGGGCCGGCAGCGTGGTCTGCTTGTAGGCGATCTTCCGGCCCTCCAGGCACACCCGGTACGACTTGGTGGTGTGCGTGGAGCCGTCCTTGGCGCGGGTGTCCATCTCCAGGGTCTGCAGCCCGGGGACGTCCTCGGTGAGCCGGACGGTCGCCACGTGCGGCAGCCGCTCGGACCACAGGCCGGCCTCGTTGACGAAGTCGTAGACGTCCTTGGCGGACCCCTCGACCTCGACGGTGTCCTCGAAGGAGAACGTCAGCTCGGCGGCGGCGGTGGCGAGTTCGACGCTGGTCTTCAGGGCCGCGAGCTCCGAGCGCGAGTTGCGGTCCACGGCCTCGTCGATCCAGGTGAGGCTCGCGGGGTCGTCGTCGACGGCCGTGTAGTCGTGCAGCAGCCGCACGCGCGAGGCCGCCTCGCCCTGCGGCTCGATGATCCAGGCGCCGCCCATGGAGGCGACCGGCGGGGTGGAGACCTGCTGGCGGAAGGTGATCCGCAGGGCGTCCGGGTCCAGGGCGCGGCGCGAGGTCCAGTTCTTGGGCTCGCCGTTGGCGGTCGCCCAGATCCGGATCAGCTCCTCGCCGCCGGAGCGCTCCAGGTGGTCGACGTAGATGGTCGGGGGGAAGATCCGCGGCCAGTTCGCCACGTCGGCGATCAGCCGGTAGACGTCGGCGGCCGGGGCCGAGACCGTGATCTCGTGCTCGACTTCCCGCAGCTCGGAAGCGGACATGCGTGAACTCCTCGAAGGGGTACGGGGTGGCGGGCGGATCAGAAGTTGCCGAGGCCGCCGCAGACGTTGAGGGCCTGGGCCGTGATGGAGGCGGCGGTGTCGGAGGCGAGGTAGCCGACCAGCCCGGCGACCTCCTCGGGGGTGGAGTAGCGGCCGAGCGGGATCTTCGCCGTGAACTTCTCCATGATCGCGTCCTCGGAGGTGTCGTACGCCGCCGCGTAGCCGGCGCGCACCCGCTGCGCCATGGGCGTCTCGACATAGCCGGGGCAGACCGCGTTGACGGTGATGCCGGTGGGGGCGAGCTCGTTGCCGAGGGCCTTGGTGAAGCCGACCACGCCGTGCTTGGAGGCGGAGTAGGGGGCGCCGAGGACCACGCCCTGCTTGCCGGCCGTGGAGGCGATGTTGATGATCCGGCCGCGGCTCCTGTGCCGCATGCCGCCGGTGGTCAGGACCGCGCGGGTGAGCCGGAAGACGCTGTTGAGGTTGGTCTCGACGACGTCGTACCAGAGCTCGTCGTCGATGTCGGCGGTGACGCCGCCGCCGGACCGGCCGGCGTTGTTGACCAGGACGTCGACGGTGCCGAAGCGGTCGACGGCGGCCTGCACGAAGTTCTCGATGGACAGCGCCGAGCGCACGTCGAGGGTGGCGCCGTCGACGTCGAGGCCGTCGGCGGTCAGCTCCTTGACGGTGCGGGCGACGTTGCCGGCGTCGCGGGAGCCGAGGAAGACGCGGTGGCCCTGCTCGGCCAGCAGCCGCGCCACCGCGAGGCCGATTCCGCTGGTGGCCCCGGAGACGAGGGCGACCCGCTCGTGCTTGTCGGACATGTCTGCTGCTCCCTTGTGGGCATGGGTGGGCATGCGGGTGTGGGGGGCGTGCGCCGGTGCCCCGCTCGGGGACGGGCACCGGCGCACGGTGGGGGGAGGGTGCGGGGGTACGGCCTCGCGGGCGGGCTCAGGCGGCCTGCGCGGACTCCGCCAGCTGGGCGTTGACGATCTCCAGCAGCGCGCGCGGCGTCTTCGCCTCGGTGACCACGCCGTCGTCGAGGGAGATGCCGTAGTCGCGCTCGATGCGGCCGCAGGTCTCCAGGATGGCCAGCGACTCGTAGCTGAGCTCCTCGAAGTCGGTGTCGAGGATGTCGCCGTCCAGGTCGATGCTCTCGTCGGCGCCGGCGGACTCCAGCAGGATGCGCTTGAGGTCGTCGAGGGTGAAGGACTGGGTGGGCACGGGTGGTTCCTCTCGTCAGGGTCGTACGGGGCACGGACGGACGCCCGCGGCCCGGCCCGGGGGCGCGGGAGAGACGACCGGGCCGGACGCGCGGACGCGCTCGGGGGCGGGCGGCCGGGCACGGCCGCGCACGGGACGCGCTCGGGACGCCGCGGGCGGGACCGCGCGCCCGGCGCGGGGCAGGTGGGTCGCCCGGGGACCGTGGGACGGCGCTACGGGGCCGTGACGACGGTGGCCGCGTTGAAGCCGGCGTGGCCGCGAGCGAGGACCAGCGCGGTGCGCACCTCGCTGACGCGGGCCTCGCCGGTGACCAGGTCCAGGTCGTAGGAGGCGTCGGCGCGCACGTTGGTGGTGGGCGGCACGACACCGTCCCGGATGGCGAGCAGCGCCGTCGCCACGTCGAGCGGGGCGGCGCCGGAGTACAGCCGGCCGGTCATCGTCTTGGGGGCGGTGACCATGACCCCGTGCGGACCGAACACGTCGGTCAGCGCGTCCGCCTCGATCCGGTCCAGCTCGGGCACGGCCGCCCCGTCGGCGAAGACCACGTCGACGTCGCCGGCGTCCACGCCCGCGTCGCCGAGGGCGATCTCGATGGCCTTGCGCAGGCCGGGCGGGCGGCCGCTGCCGGGCGCGGGGTCGAAGGTGGCCCCGTGGCCGGCGACCTCGCCGTACACCCGGGCACCGCGCCGGGCGGCGGCCTCGGCGGACTCCAGGATCAGGATGGCGCCGCCCTCGCCGGGCACGTGCCCGGCGGCGGCCGCGTCGAAGGGCAGGTAGGCCCGGTCGGGCTCCTCGCCCCGCGACAGCCGCCCGCTCGCCAGCTGGGCGACCCAGCCCCACGGGCAGATCGAGGCGTCGATCGACCCGGAGACGATCAGCTGGGTGCCCTTGCGGATCTGCCGCCGGGCGTGGGCGAGCGCGTCCAGACCGCCCGCCTGGTCGGAGACCAGCACCCCGCTCGGGCCCTTCATGCCGTTGCGGATGGAGATCTGGCCGCTGTTGACGGCGTAGAACCAGGCGAAGGACTGGTACGCCGAGACGTACTGGCTGCCCTGGCTCCACAGCTTCTGCAACTCGCCCTGGCCGAACTCGAAACCGCCGGAGGAGCTGGCGGTGACCACGCCCATGTCGTAGGCGGACAGTTCGGCGGGCAGGACGCCCGCGTCGGCCAGCGCCCAGTCGGTGGCGACCAGGGCGAGCCGGGTCATGTGGTCGGTCTGCGCGAGCAGCCGGCTGGGCAGGTGGTCGGCGGCGTTGAAGCCGGGCACCTCTCCGGCCAGCTTGGCCGGGTAGCCGGTGGGGTCGAAGCGGGTGACGCGGCCGATGCCGCTCTTGCCCGAGCGGGTGGCCGCCCAGTAGTCGGTGGTGCCGAGGCCGTTGGGGGCGGCGACGCCGATCCCCGTGACGACGGTCCGCGTCTCGGCCGTGCTCATGCCGCGCTCCTCTCCGGTCGGGCGAGCACCATGGCGCTCTGGAAGCCGCCGAAGCCGCTGCCGACGGTCAGCACCGCGTCGGTGCGGTGTTCGCGGGCCGTCAGCGGCACGTAGTCCAGGTCGCACTCCGGGTCGGGGGTGTGCAGGTTCGCCGTCGGGGGCACCACGTTGTGCTCCATGGCGAGGACCGAGGCGGCGATCTCGATCGAGCCGATCGCGCCGAGCGAGTGCCCGACCATCGACTTGATGGAGGACACCGGGGTCCGGTGGGCGTGCTCGCCCAGGCTCTTCTTGAACGCGGCCGTCTCGTGCCGGTCGTTCTGCTTGGTGCCGGAGCCGTGCGCGTTGACGTAGTCGATGGCGTCCGGGTTCAGCCGGGCCTCGTCCAGCGCCACCGTGATGGCCTCGGCCATCTCCACGCCGTCCGGGCGCAGGCCGGTCATGTGGAAGGCGTTGCAGCGCGAGGCGTAGCCGGCGATCTCGGCGTAGATGTGCGCGCCCCGCTTCAGCGCCCCTTCGAGCTCCTCCAGGACGAACACCGCCGATCCCTCCCCCAGCACGAAGCCGTTGCGGGTCCCGTCGAAGGGCCGCGAGGCGTGCTCGGGGTCGTCGTTGCGCGGGGTGGTGGCCTTGATGGCGTCGAAGCAGGCCAGGGTGATCGGTGAGATGGGGGCGTCGGTCGCGCCCGCCACCACCGCGCACGCCGAGCCCTCGCGGATCAGTTCGGCGGCGTGGCCGACCGAGTCCAGGCCGGAGGTGCAGCCGGTGGAGACCACCGTCGCGGGGCCCTCGGCGCCCACCGCCCACGCCACCTCGGCGGCGAAGGAGCTGGGCACCAGGTAGTCGTAGAGGTGGGGTACGGCATAGGTGTGGTCGACCAGTTTCAGCCGGCCGCCGTCGCTGACGACGCGGTACTCCTGGTCCAGGCCCATGGTGGCGCCGACCGCGCTGCCGATGGTGACGCCGACCCGGTGCGGGTCCGCGCCGGTCAGGTCCAGTCCGCTGTCGGCGAGCGCCTCCCGGGCGGTCACCACGGCCAGCTGGGCCGCGCGGTCCATCCGGCGGATCTCCTGCGGGCTCAGCCCGTGCTCCTCCGGGTCGAAGTCGATCTCCGCGGCGACGCGGGAGCGGAAGGAGGAGGGGTCGAAGAAGGTGATGCCCCGGGTGGCGGTGCGTCCCTCGCTGAGCAGGTTCCAGAAGTTCTTGGTGCCGACACCACCGGGGGCCGTGACCCCGACCCCGGTGATGACCACTCGCCTGGCGCTCACGCCCGGCCCTCCCAGTCGTAGAAGCGCGTGGCGACCGCGTCGGCGGGGGACCGCCAGGTCGCCGGGTCGTAGGCCTCGATGAACGGCTTGAGGTCCTCGCTGATCTGCACGAAGCGGGGGTCGGTCTTGGCCGCCTCGATCAGCTCACCGCCGTTGTCGGTGTCGAAGTTCTGGAGGTGGAAGTACAGCCCGCGGTAGGTGAAGAGCTGACGGCGCCGGGTGCCCATCAGGTGCGGCATCTCGGTCGCGTCGAACTCCTTGAACAGCCGGGCCACCTCCTGGCTGTGCCCCGGTGCCATCCGGGCGACGATCAAGGTGCTGTGCATGGTCTCTCCCTCAGCGATACGTGGATACGTGGGACAGGGCGGGGCGGACGTGCTCAGCGGGCCGGCCCGAACCAGCGCTCCAGGGCCATCGGGAGGTCCGCGTGGCTGCCCGGTGCGGCCCAGGCCACGTAGCCGTCGGGGCGGACCAGGACGGCCGTGGTGCCGGCCAGAGGGCTGCCGTCGGGCACGCCGGGCCGGGCGGTGACGATGTCGACGCGGTCCTGCCAGGCCCAGGCGCGGTCGCGCAGCCGCTCGTTGTCCGCGAGGTCCAGCAGCACGCCCCGGCCCGGGTGCAGCGCCTCGGTGCTGGAGGAGACCAGCCGGTGCCCGGTCAGCGGCACGTCCGGCAGCCGGCGGCCGAGCAGCGGGTGGGGTCCGCCGTCGAGGTCGTAGTGGATCTCCAGGCCGGACACCATCGCCGCGAAGTGCCGGCTGACCTCGGGATAGCGGATCAGCTCGGTCAGCACGTCGCGCAGCGGCTGCACCTCGGGCCCGGACAGGAACAGCAGCCCCTGCGCCCGGGTGTTCATCAGCAGCCGCTCGCCGACCGGGTGCCGCTCGGCGTGGTAGGTGTCGAGCAGCGCCTCCGGGGCCCGGCCGCGCACCACCGCGCCCAGCTTCCAGCCGAGGTTGACCGAGTCCTGGATGCTGGTGTTCATGCCCTGGCCGCCGGCCGGCAGGTGGATGTGCGCGGAGTCGCCCGCGAGGAGGACCCGGCCCCGCCGGTACTCGGTGACCTGCCGGGTCGCGTCGCCGAACGAGGACACCCACACCGGCTCGGCGTGCGAGATGTCGTCGCCGGTCAGCCGCTGCCAGGCCGCGGCGACCTCGTCCCAGGTCGGCGGCTGCTCCCGGCGCTGCGGCGGGGTGCCCCGCTCGCACACGATCAGCCGGGTGATCCCGCCGGGCAGCGGGCCGACCATGACCATGCCGCCGGGCAGGGTCTCGCCGATCATCCGGGGCTCCAGCCGGATGCCCTCGACGTCGGCGAGAAACATCTCCAGCGTCGCCGCCGTGCCGGGGAAGTCGAAGCCGGCGGCCTTGCGGATGGTGGAGCGGCCGCCGTCGCAGCCGACGAGGTACTCGGCGCGCAGCAGGTGCACGCCCTCGGGGCCGCGCACCTCGACCTCGACGCTGTCCTCCTTCTCCTTGACGGACAGCACCTCGTGGCGGCGCCGGACGTCCGCGCCGAGCTGCGTGGCCCACCCCTCCAGGACGGTCTCGGTGACCGACTGCGGGATGGTCTTGGCGGCCTGGTGGGCCCCGTCGAGCACGCCGAAGTCGACCGGCAGGCCACCGAAGTGGCCCACGTTGCTGACCTCGATGTCGCCGAACCGGGGCAGCAGCCCGCGCTGGTCGAAGACCTCCATGGTGCGGGCGGTGAAGCCGAGGCCGCGCGACTCGCCGGTGCGGGCGGGCAGCTTCTCCAGCACGATGACGTCGACGCCGGCGAGCCGCAGCTCGCCGGCCAGCATCATCCCGGCCGGTCCGGCGCCCACGACGATGACTTGTGCGTCCATGACACTCCTCGGGACAACCCGCCCTCCGGGCGGGGAAGGAACGGGTCGAAAAGAGTTCAGAAGCCGTCAGGAACCGGTGCGGGGGCGCGCTTCAGCGGTAGAAGCGGCCGATCCCCTGGTTCGCCACGTGGGCGGCGGCCGTGTGGCGCGGGTCGGGCGCGATCGCCTCGTGCCGCACGGCGACCTCCGCGAGCTTGATGGCGTGCTCGTCGCCGATCTCGGCGGCCCGGGCGAACACCTCGGCCGCGTCCGCCGCCGCGGGCAGCGGTGCCGCCGGCCGGGGCGTGGCGTGGAACCAGCCCAGCATGGCGCGGCTGACGGCCCGCGCCGTCCGGTACGACGGCAGCCGCTGCTCCTCGGGCAGGTGCGCGACGACGAGCCGTACCGCGGCCGGCCCGGTGACCGCGTGGATCAGCGGGATCGGGTGGCGCTGGGCGACGGTGGCGTAGCGGCCGGAGTACTCGGCGACCAGGTCGTCCAGCGCCCGGACGACCGGCTCGCGCCCGTCGTCGCCGCGCGGCGGGAGCGGTTCCGGCCCGTCGTCCACGGTCACCCCGCCGGTGGAGTGCCGTGCGGCCCAGTAGCCCAGTCCCCGGGCCAGCTCGGCCCGCTGGACCGTGTCGTCCGCGCCCGCGGCGGCGACGGCGCGTACCGCGTGCGCGGTGCGGATCACCCCGTGCGTCAGCATCCCGGACATGCCGGGCAGCAGCCGGGGCCACCAGCGGGCCAGCACCTCGGTCCACGGCGCCCCGGCCAGCTCCCGCTCGAACAGCGCGGTCCAGTCGGCGACCCGGGAGAACTCGCCCAGCGCGCCCCGCCAGTCCGCCGGGTCGGCCGGGTCGATGTCCCAGCGGCGCTCGGGGACGTCGTGGTACTCCCGGTGGCGCAGGTTGTGGTCGACCCAGCCGGGTACCTCGTCGGCGTACCCCATGTGCGCCAGCGCCTCCGCGGCCATCGGGGCGTGGTTGACGAAGGACCCGCCGTGTTCGAAGCCCACGCCGCTCAGGCGCTGGAGCGCCTCGCTCACGGCGTCGGTGTAGGTGAGTGCTGCCACGTGGATCAGTCCTTGAGGTCACAGACGGCGGCGCCGGAGGACAGGGCCTGGCCCGCCGTGGCGGTGAGCCCCGTGACGGTGCCGGACTTGTGCGCGGTGAGCGGCTGTTCCATCTTCATCGCCTCCAGGACGACGACCAGTTCGCCCTGCTCGACCCGCTGCCCCTCCGCCACGGCGACCTTGACGACGGTCCCCTGCATCGGAGAGATGAGCGTGTCGCCGCAGACCCCGGCGCCCGCTCCGCCGCCCGGCCCCCGGCGCCGCGGCCGGGCGGCGCCGGACCCGACGAGGCTCGGCGACCGCTCCGGCAGCCGCCCGAGCGACGCGGGCAGCGTCACCTCCAGCCGCTGCCCGCCGACCTCCACGACGACGGTCTCGCGGGCCGGCTCCTCGTCGGCCTCCGGGTCGGCGGGGGCGGTGAAGGGCTCGATGTCGTTGACGAACTCGGTCTCGATCCAGCG
>NZ_JBHMCY010000099.1:0-24851 GCF_042430725.1 Streptomyces cinereospinus
CCGCCCACGCGCCGCCGCCGCGCACCGCGGACGGCCCGGCACCGCCGGCCGTCCCGCGCCCCCGCCACCCGTCCGGGCCGCTGCGGTCCGTGCGCCGCCTGGCCGCGCGGGCCGGGGTCTGGGGCACCGCCCTGCTCTCCCTCACCGCCACCGGCCTCGGCGTGTACGGCCTGACCGGCCTCGCCGGCGGCCCGGCCGGCTGCGCCCCGCCCCTCGAACTGCGCGTGCTGACCGACCCGGACCTGGAGGCGACGGTCGGCGCGGCGGCCGAGGCGTACCTGACGTCGGACGCGAACACCACCGCGGACGGCTGCCGGCGCAGCGGCATCACCGTCTACAGCGCGGGCTCCGCCACCGCGGTCACCGCGCTGCGCCGTGAGTCGGGCGCCTGGCACGAGCCCCGCGACGACGACCTCAACCCGCAGCGCGACGTCGGCCCCCAGCCCGACGTGTGGATCCCCGCCTCACGGGCCGACGCCGCCCGGGTCACCACCGGCCAGGACACCGACGCGCTGGCCCGCCTGGAGCCGGACGACCGGGCGCTGGCCTACTCCCCGGTCGTGCTCGCCGTGCCCGCGAAGCTCTCCGCCGCCGCCCTGGACGAGCGGGTCGGCGGCCCGCTGACCGGGATGCTCGACGCCCTGCGCGCCCGGTACGCCGGCGCCGAGGTGCGCCGCCCCGACCCGGAGTTCACCGATGCCGCGCTGCTCGCCACCATCGGCCTGTACGGCGCGGGCGCCGTGCCCGGCCGGGTGGAGCGGCAGCTCGCCCCGGGGCCGCCCGCCCCCACCGCCGCCGACCTGCTGTGCGCGCTGCCCGACGACGACGCCGCCGACCACCGCACCGCCGTCCTGGTGCCGGAGTTCCTGCTGCGCAGCGGCGTCGGCTGCGACCGCGCCACGCGCAGCCCGCGCACCGCCCAGTACCCCGGTGACGTACCCGGCCTGGAACCGGTCTTCGTCCGGGTCCGCTGGGAGGACGCCGACCGGGACCGGGCCGCGCGGGACGCGGCGGCCGCGGGCTTCCGGGCGTGGCTCGCCGGCCCGGGCGGACGGGCCGCCTTCGGCGCGGCCGGGTTCCGTGCCGCCACCGGCGAGCGGGCCCTGCTGGAACCGGACGCGGCCGCCGAGGGGGTGCTGCCCGACCCCTCGCTGCTCATCGAGGCCGCCGGGCGGGACGCGATGGAGACGGCGCTGCGCAGGTACCGCGACGCGCGCGGCCCCGGGCGGGTGCTGTTCCTGCTCGACAGCTCCGGTTCGATGGCCGGGCGGTGGCGGGGGCCGAGCGGCGGCCCGGGGCTGCTGAAGCAGTCGCTGGGCGGGCTCGGCGGGCGGGACGAGTACGGGGTGTGGGCGGTGGCGGACGGCGCCGGCGGCCGCCCGTACGAGACGGTGCTGCCCTTCGGTCCGCACGGCCGCCGCTCCGCCGAGGCCGCGATCGACGCCGGGGCCCGGGTCCGGGACGCCGAGGCCGACCCGTACGCCGCCCTGGTGGCCGCGGTGGACGACATGGCGGAGCGCGGTGCCGGCGACGACCGGCCCCGGCTGATCGTGCACCTCTCCGACGACGAGGACGCCGGCCGGCTGACCGGCGCCCGCCTCACCGACGTCCTGGGCCGCGCCCGGCGGGCGAACGTGCCGGTCACCATGGTGTCGCTGGAGAGCGGCGGCTGCGCGGCGGCCCGGCCGAACGCGCTGCTCGCGGCGGCGAGCGGCGGCCGCTGCCTGGACGCCGACGACGAACTCGGCACGGGCCTGAGCGCCGAGGTGGCCCGCACCGGAACGGGGGAGCAGTGACGGTCCGACGGCTCGCCGCCCTGCTGGTCCTGCTGCTGCTCGCCGCGTGCACCGGCGGCGGGGACGGCCCGGCGGCCGTGCCCACCGCGGACGTGCCCGGTGACATCGTGGTCGCCGGCGGACGCGACGTCACCGGCAGGAACGGCATCCGGCAGCAGCTGATCGACGCCTGGAACCGGCGGCAGGAGCAGGCCGGCACCGGCTACCGGGCCCGCCTGGTCGAGCTGCCCGGCAGCGCCGACGAACAGCGCAGCCAGCTGCTCGGCGCCCTGCAGTCCGGCAGCGCCGCCTACGACGTGGTCATCCTGGACGTCACCTGGGTGCCGGAGTTCGCCGCCGCCGGCCTGGTCCGCCCGCTGCCCGACGGGGTGCTCGACGCCGACGTGGTCGAGTCGGTCGCCGGCACGGCCCGGTGGGACGGGCGGGTCCACGCGGTGCCGTTCAACAGCGACGTCGGACTGCTCTACTACCGGCGCGACCACCTGCGCGACGGCGGCCTGCAACGCACCGAACTCGACGGCGGCCTCGACTGGCCGGAACTGGAGGCCATGGTCAACTCCCTGGACGAGAACCCGCCCGAGGGCTACGAGAAGGGCTGGACCACCCAGCTCGCCGCCTACGAGGGCCGCACCGTCAACGCCGTCGAGGCCTTCGCGTCGGCCGTGCCCGGCCTCGCGCTCACCGACGCCGACGGCCGCTACCGGGCCACCGTCGCGGAGCTGGCCGACGGGATCGCGGAGCTGCGCCGCCGCACCCAGGCGCCGTACCTGCTGCAGGACGCCGTCCACTCCGACGAGGCCGCGACCCTCGGCGACTTCGCGGAGGGCCGCACCGCGTTCCTGCGGCACTGGCCGTACGCCTACCGCACCCTGCACCAGACGCTCGGCCCGGACCGGCTGGGCGTCGCCCCGCTGCCGGGGCGGGCCGTCCTCGGCGGGCAGAACCTCGCGGTGACCGCGGCCTCGCCGCGGCCGGGCAAGGCGGTGGAGCTGATCAGGTACCTCACCGGCAGGGCGAGCGAGCGCTGTCTGCTGGACGCCGGGTTCGCGGCGACGCGGGTGTCGGCGTACACCGACGACGCCGTGCGCTGCACCGCGCCGGCCGCCTCGCCCGCCCCGTCCGGCGAGCCGGCCGACCGCATGCCGCGCGACGCCGCCGGCCGCCCCGCCTACGCCCGCCGCATCCTGCTCCCCGCCCTGCGGAACGCCGTGCAGCGCCCGCGCACCGCCCAGTACGGCGCCTTCACCCAGACCTTTACGGGCCGGCTGGGCGCCCTGTTCGGCGCCAGCCCGCCGACGGACGCCGCGCTGGCGCAGGGCCTGGACGCGGCGTTGCGGAAGGCGCTGCCGGGCTGACGGGCGACGCGGCGGGGAGCGGTCCGCGGGCCGGTTCGCCGAGGCCGACGCCTCGCCGGCCAAGGCCGCCGAGAGGTACCGCCGGCTCGAGATCCGCACCGAACTCGCCAACTGCCACTGGACGCGCGGCTACGTGCACGCCCGGAACGGCGACCTGGAGCACGCCGAGAGCGAACTGCGCGCCGCCCAGGACATGCTCTCCGCCCATCGCGCCGCCCTCTGCAGCAGCCAGGTCGCCGTCGGACTCGCCGACGAGGCGGCCTGGCGGTGCGTCCGGGCGACCAGGGCGGGGCCGCCGGCCTGCGGGGCGAGGGCGAGGGCGGACTCGGCGGCCCGGGCGGCGCGGGCGCGGGCGCCCCTCTCCATGTACGGGCCGATGGCGGCGGCGTACGGCAGGAGCAGCGCGTCCGGGTCGCGCAGTCCGCCGCGGACGCGGCCACGGACCTGATCACGGCGGCGAACGCCGGCCCGGCGGGGGCGACGGAGCCGGAACCGGCGCCGGCCGGCGTACGGACCCCGGAGCGGACGGGGCCCGGCGGGAGGCGGTAGCCGGTTTCGCCCGGCCGGGCACGGGTAGTCGGCCTGCGTTTTTGGGCGGGCCGGGGCGGGTGGTGCCGGGGCGTGCGACGCCCCCCACGTCGTCCGGGCAGGTCGTCGGAGGAGGGAGTCGCCGTGCGGCCCAGGGACGAACCGGAACGGGCGTGGGCCGCCGAGGCGATCGCCGACGGCGTCCGGGGCGCCGAACCGGGTGACATACCGCGCCGGCTGTGCCACGTCGCCGTCCGGCTGCTGCCGGTGGCCCGCGCGAGCGTGTCGCTGTGCAACGAGGGCCTGCCCGTACCGCTGAGCGCGAGCGACGACCGGGCCGCGTACCTGATGGAGGTCCAGGCCACCCTGGGCGAGGGCCCCTGCCTGCACGCCGCGCGCACCGGCGCGCCCGTGATCGCCGCCGACCTGACGGCCGGCCGGGACGCCGGCCGCTGGCCGGTCTTCGCCCAGCAGGCGACGGCCCTCGGGGTACGGGCGGTGTACGTGCTGCCGCTCGGCGACGCCGCGGGGTGCCTGGGCACCCTCGACCTCTACCGCGACACCCCCGGCGCGCTCACCCCCGGTGAGCTGCGCACCGCGTACCTGATGGCCGGCGTCATGACGGTCGCCCTGATGGCCCTGCCGACCGGCGAGGAGCACGGCGGCCACCCCCCGGAGACCCTCTGGCTCAGCGAACTGGCCACCGAGCACGACGAGGTCCACCAGGCCATCGGCATGGTCATGGCCCAGCTGGGCGTCGGCGCGGACGAGGCGCTGGCGCGGCTGCGCGGGCACGCCTTCGCGCGCGGCCTGACCGTGCTCGACGTGGCGCACGACGTGGTGGCGCACCGCGAGCGCTTCGAGCGCGACACCCCCTGAGCACCCCTCGCGGGGACCGGGGCGCCCGTGCCGGCGCGTGGCACCCGCCCGGTGGCTCACACCTGCGCCCGCCCCTGCTTGCGCACCTCCGCCAGCCGCTTGGCCCCCAGCTCCGCCACGGCCTGGGTGACCTCCGTGTAGACGTCCGCGAGTCCGCCGTTGGTGACCGTGAACGCGTCCTGGCCGACCCGCACCGCGGCGGCGTCGACGGTGAGGGTGACGGGCTGCCCGGCCTCCTCACGGGTGAGCGTGACCCGCAGGCCCTGCCGCGCGTCGCCGAACTCCGGCAGCCGGGAGTCGGCGACCTGCACGGTCTGCACCGCCCCGCGCGCGGTGGTCGCGGTGAACTGCCGGCACTTCTGCGGCAGGGTCCGCAGCCAGGCCAGCGCGCGGTCCACGTCCGCGGGCCGCTGGGCCGACACCTGGTAGCGCAGCTGGGCGTCGGCGTACCCGTCGTCCAGTCCGACGACGGCACGGGCGGGGGCGCCGAGCAGCTCGTCGCTGTACAGCGCGTCCAGCAGCCGCTGGCAGTCGGGCAGCGCCACCGGCGCGGACGCCTTGAGGAACCCGTCCCGCCAGGTCGCCACGCCCTGCGTGGGCGTCCACGGGTCGCCGAGGTCGGCCTCGGTGACCAGGGCCGCCTCGGCCTGGCCGGCGGTGAGGGCGGACGGTGCCGTGCGGGACGCGGCGGAACCGCCGGGCGAGCCGGAGGAGGGCCCCGGGGTGGCCGCGTAGCGCGCGACGTCGTCGGCGAGCCCGGAGCAGGCGCCGACGGCGGACAACACCCCCGCCGACAGCAGGGAGACGGCGAGGAAGCGGGCGGACGGGCGCGGGGTCATCGGGGTGCCTCCGGGGGGAACTGCCGACGGGGATGCGTCCAAGGGATCACCCCGGCCGCCGGGGCACCAGCACGCCGGGCCGTACGGGGCCGGGGGTCGGGCCGGACGGGTGAGCCCGTCCGGGCCCGGCCCCCGGCCCCTCGGCGGGGGCGATCCGCGCGTAGGGTCGCTGGCGTAGGCAGGGGTCGAACCCGCCCGGTGAAAGGAGCTCCGCGTGAACGGCCGGCCCATCCCGGTGATCATCGACTGCGACACCGGCGTCGACGACGCCCTGGCCCTGCTGTTCGCCGTCCGGCACCCGGCGATCGACCTGCGCGCGGTCACCTGCGTCGCCGGGAACACCGATGTGGACGGCGTGGTGCGCAACACGCTCACCGTGCTGGAACAGGCGGGCGCCGGTGACGTGCCCGTCGCCCGGGGCGCCGCCCGGCCGCTGATCGAGGCGCCGCGGTCCGCCCGGCACGTGCACGGGCACGACGGTATGGGCGACCTGGGGCTGCCCGCCCCGGCCCGCTCGCCGGCGGACGTGGACGCCGTGACGCTGCTGCGCCGGGAGATCCTCGCCGCCCCGCGGCCGGTGACCCTCGTCCCGACCGCCCCGCTCACCAACATCGCCCTGCTGCTGCGCACCCACCCGGAGGTCACCGCCCGCATCGAGCGGATCGTCTTCATGGGCGGTGCGGTGGCCGTCGGGAACGCCACGCCCGTCGCCGAGTTCAACGTCTGGCACGACCCGGAGGCCGCCGCGATCCTGCTCACCGCGGGCGTGCCGATCACCATGTACGGGCTCGACGTCTTCACCCGGGTCGTCGTGCCGGCCTCCGACGTGCGGCGGCTGCGGGCCAGCTCCGAGCCGGGCGCGCGGCTCGGCGGCGAGCTGCTGGCCCACCGGGGTCCGGGCACCGGGGAGGACCCGGCCGGCGGGCTCGGCGACGCCGGCGCGGTCTGCGCGGTCGCCGATCCGGCGGGGCTGACCACCCGCGCGCTGCCGGTGGAGGTCTCGCTGGCGCCGGGGCCGGCCCGGGGCCAGACCGTCGTCGACCTGCGGCCGCGGCCCGGCGAGTCGGAGATCCACGGCGAGGCGCGGGAACAGCCGCTGGTCGACGTGGCGCTGGACGTCGACGAGGAGCGCTACGTGAAGCTGTGGCTGACCACCGTGGAGGGCTGAACGCGGACCGGACCGCGCGGATGCGCCGGTGCCGGTCCGGGCCTTCACTGGAGGAAGGACCAGGACGGCTCCGCCCGGGCCCGGGCGGAGCGCGGCAGCTGGAGGCGACATGGCCGGTGCCCGGAGGCGGTGGGCGGTCGCGGCGGCGCTGGCGGGTGCCGTGGCCGCCGGTGCGGTGGGGTGCGGGGGCGGTGCGGACGGGCCGGGGGCGCAGGCCAGCAGGGCCGCCTCGGCCGTCGAGTCGGCCGCCTCGCGGGTCCCCGAGGCGTGGGCGTCCGCCACGGCGGAGGTGGAACGCAGGTTCGGCGAGATCGAGGGGGGCGTGGCCGCCGAGCGGGACGTGACGCTCGGCGATCCGGTGCGGCGGGACGGGCGGACCACCGTCGAGGTCACCGTGCGCAACACCACCGACACGGCCAAGTCCTTCCTGGTGCAGGTCGGCTTCGACGACCCGGACGGCACCTTCCGGGACACCGTCGCGGTGACCGTGCGGGACGTGCCCGCGGGCGGCACCGGGAAGGGCACGGCCCGCAGTACCCACGAGCTGCCCGCCGAGGTGCGGGTGACGGCGGAGCGGGCGGTGCGGTACTGACACCGGCCCGGCGCGGCGGACGGGCGCACCCGCCCCGCGGGACCCCGCGGGGCACCGGACGCGGGCCGGGGCGGCCCGCGCGACGAGGCGGCGGCGGTGACCGGGACAGCGCGGCCGGCGGACCCGGCGACCACCACCCGCTCGCCTCGACCGAGCACGACCACGAGCCGGCCGTCGTGGCCCGAGGAGCGGGCGCGGGCCGCGGCGGCGCCCCTACTCCGGGCCGGTGACCTCCACGCAGGCCGGGCGCAGCAGCTGGTCGCCGACCCGGTAGCCGGGGCGCAGCACCGCCGTGCAGACGGGGCCGGGACAGCGGGCGCGCACGTGATGGGCGAGCGCCTCGTGGCGGCACGGGTCGAAGGGGTCGCCCACCTCCCCGAACGCCACCAGCCCCAGCGCCCCGGCCTGTTCCCGGAGCGTCGCGGCGATCTCCCGCAGCCCCGGTGTCATCGGCTCGTGCGCGCAGGCCCGGTCCACCGCGTCCAGCACCGGCAGCAGCCCGCGCAGCACGTTGGCCACCGCGATCTCCCGGACGGCGAGCCGGTCCCGCCGCACCCGCTTGCGGTAGTTGTCGTACTCGGCCTTCACCCGTTGCAGGTCGGCGGTGCGCTCGGCCAGCTCCGCCCGGGTGCCGCCGCCGAAGGCCTGGCTCCTGCCCATCCCGGCCACCTCCTCGCCCGTGCGCGTGCCCCCGAGCCCTGGGTAAGCCGGGCGCCGCGGCTTGTCAAGGGGAGGACAGCGCGGGGGCGGGGGGAGACGGGCGGGCAGGACGGGCGGGTCAGCGGCCCAGCCAGACCGTAGTGTCCGGTCCCAGCCGCCCGTCCGGCTCCAGCGGGGCGCTGGACAGCAGCGGATCGCCGGGAGGCAGCGGCACGGGCCGCCCGGAGAGGTTGGCCAGGCAGCGCCAGCCGTCGGAGCGGGCGAAGAGCAGCACGCCGGGCGGGGTGTCGTCGGCCCAGGTCAGCGACTCCCCCTCCAGCAGCTTGCGGCGCAGCCGCAGGGCCGTGCGGTACAGCTCCAGGGTGGAGCCCTCGACCCCGTCCTGCGCCTCGACGGCGTACGACGCGAAGCCCGGCGGTTGCGGCAGCCACGCGCCGCCCGCGCCGAAGCCGTACGACGGACCGCTCGTCGTCCACGGCAGCGGCACCCGGCAGCCGTCCCGGCCCTTGCGGACGTGCCCCGTCTGCTCCCAGATGGGGTCCTGGAGCACGGCGGTGGGCAGGTCGGCGACCTCGGGCAGACCGAGCTCCTCGCCCTGGTAGACGTACGACGATCCGGGCAGCGCCAGCATCAGCAGCGTGGCGGCGCGGGCCCGGCGCAGGCCGGCCGCCGGGTCGACGGCGGGCGCCGTGCCGCCGGACAGCAGCCAGGCGTCGGTGTCCGTGCCGGGCGGCAGCATCAGCCGGGTGGCGTGGCGGACGACGTCGTGGTTGGAGAGCACCCAGGTGGCGGAGGCGCCGGCCGCGTGGGCGGTGGCGAGCGAGGCGGTGATGACCTCGCGGAGCTCCTCGGCGTCCCAACCGGCTTGCAGGTACTCGAAGTTGAAGGCCTGGCCGAGTTCGTCGGGGCGGGCGTACAGCGCCCGGCGGGCGCCCGGGACCCAGGCCTCGGCGACCGCCATGCGGGGCGGGGAGTAGGCGTCGAGGATCTTGCGCCAGTCGCGGTAGATCTCGTGCACCTCGTCACGGTCGAAGAAGGGGTGGCTGCCCGGCGGCAGGGTCGCGAGGGCGGACTCGTCGCTCAGCTCGGGGGCGCCGAGGTCGCGGAGGGGTTCGGCGAGGTCCTTGGCGAGGGCGTGCGCGACATCGACGCGGAAGCCGTCGACGCCCCGGTCCGACCAGAAGCGCAGGGTGGTGCGGAAGTCGGCGCGGACCTCCTCGTTCTCCCAGTTGAGGTCGGGCTGCTGGGGGGCGAACAGGTGCAGGTACCACTGGCCGTCCGGAACGCGGCGCCAGGCGCTGCCGCCGAAGACGGACTGCCAGTCGGTGGGCGGCAGTTCGCCCCGGGTGCCGCGGCCGTCGCGGAAGACGTACCGGTCGCGGGCGGCCGAGCCGGGGCCGGCGCTCAGCGCCTCCTGGAACCACACGTGCTGGTGGGAGCTGTGGTTGGGGACGAGGTCGACGATCACCTTCAGGCCCAGGCGGTGCGCCTCGGCGACCATGGCGTCGAAGTCGTCCAGGGTGCCCAGGCGCGGGTCGACGTCGCGGTAGTCGGCCACGTCGTAGCCGCCGTCGGCCAGTTCGGAAGGGTAGAAGGGGCTGAGCCAGAGGGCGTCGACACCGAGGGCGGCGAGGTGGGTGAGGCGGTGGGCGATGCCCCGCAGGTCGCCGAGCCCGTCACCGTCGGCGTCGGCGAAGCTGCGGGGATAGACCTGGTAGATGACGGCCTGGCGCCACCAGTCGGGGCTCTGGGGGGAGAGGTCGGGAGTGGTCACTCGGGCTCCTCCTGGGGTCGGGCTGCTGGGTGAGCTGTCCGCACCGCGAGCGGTGCGCTCTGCGCCGGACGATACGAGGACTTTGTCCACATCCCCGGAAAGGTGAACCCCCGCGTGTGGGGGCGCGTGGGTCGAAACCCCGGACGGCGGGCCGCCCGCCCGGCCCCTCCTCGCGCGTACGCCCGCCCCGGCAGGCCGCCCGGGCACCGCTTTCCCTCTCTCACGGGTGCTCACGAGGTCCCGGGCGCCGGGCGCGTGGGGTGCGCCGGTACGGCGGCGGCCGGGACGGCGTGGGCTGTCCGGTCGATGCCGTCCCCGGGCGGGGCGCGAAGACGCGGAACCGATGACCGGTCAGCACCACCGCGACCGCGTGCGCCGGCACCGCGCTCACTGCTGTCGCCGTCCGCCGGCACCGCGCTCGCTGCCGGCACCGCGCTCGCTGCTGGCACCGCGCTCGCTGCTGGCACCGTCCGCCGGCACCGCGCTCGCTGCCGGCACCGCGCTCACCGCTGGCACCGCGCTCGCTGCTGTCGCCGTGCGCCGGCACCGCGCTCGCTGCCGACACCGCGCTCGCTGCTGTCGCCGTCCGCCGGCACCGCGCTCACCGCCGTCGCCGTCGCCGTCGTCGGCGCCGCCGCCTCTGCCCGGCCACCACCGACGCCGTCGACCCCACCGTGCGGGACGCCAACCGGCGCAAGGCCGTGCCGGGCGGCGAACCGGGTGCCCGCACGGTCACGGTGCCCCCGCACGGCCTGATCACCGCCCCGTGGCACCACCCGGCGGAAGGCCCCGGCCGCCACACCGGGTGCCTTCCGCCCCGCGGGCACCGTTTCCTCCGCACCGCCTGCGCGTTGGTCCCTGCGTGCACTGAGCGATGCCCAGCGGACACGGCCGCCGAGCCGTTCGTCTCCCGTGGGCAGACGAACGGAGAATGCTGTGCTAATGACCGACCTTCAGCGCTGCGGGATCCGCCCCGGGCGGCTCGTGGAGTGGACACTGCATCCGGCGGCCGTCGACGCCGCCGCCGCGCTGCCGGACGACACCCGGCCGCCCGCGTACGTCCAGGAGTCGCACGTGCGCACCGCGCGCACCGTGCGCGAGGGCGGCCTGTCGGTGCCGACCTGGCTCGGCGTGGCGTTCGACATCCCGGGCCGGGCCGACCTCGACGCCCTCCAGCAGGCCCTGCGGGCCTGGACCCTGCGGCACGAGACGCTGCGCAGCGGCTTCCGCTGGACCGGCGACGACCTGCGGCGCTTCACGCTCGACGCGGACGCGGTCGTCCTGCACCGCGAGAAGCGGGGCGCCTTCGGCGACGCGGTGAAGCTGACCCGGTACCTCCAGGACCGGTTCGACGCCGTGGCGAACGCGCTCAGCTGGCCCAACTTCATCTACGCCGCGGTCGTCCGGGACGAGGCAGCCAGCGTCTACCTGGCGTTCGACCACAGCAACGTCGACGCGTACTCCCTGCACCGCCTCCCCGCCGAGATCCACGAGCTGTACGCCGCGTCCCGCGCGGGCCGCCGCCTCGCCGCGCCCCCCGTCGCCAGTTACGTCGACTTCTGCGCCCAGGAACGCACCGAGGCCGACCGGCTCGACGACACCCACGACATCGTCGCCCGCTGGCGGGAGTTCATCGCGCGGTGCGACGGCCGGCTGCCCGGCTTTCCCGTCGACCTGGGCCTCGATCCCGACGGACCGCTGCCCGTGCAGGGGCTGCTTCAGGAGATGCTCGTCGGCGCCGCCGAGGCGGCCGCCTTCGAGGCGTACTGCCGGCCGTACGGCGGCAGCCTGGTCGGCCTGCTCGCCGCCACCGCGCTCATCGTCCACGAGATCGGCGGCCGCCCGGTCTACCGCACCGTCGTGCCCTTCCACACCCGCGTCCGCTCCCAGTGGTCGGACTCCGTCGGCTGGTACGTCGGCGGTGCCCCGGTCGAGGTCCCGGTGGCCCGGGCGCCCGACTTCGACAGCGCCCTGCGCATGGTCCGCGCCTCTCTGCGCGCCAACCGCCCGCTGTCCCGCCAGCCCATCGCCCGCGTCCTGAAACTGCTCGGCGCCGACTTCCGCCCCACCTCCCCCGACCTGTACTCGATCGTCTCCTTCGTCGACACCCGCGCCACCACCGGCTCCGAACGCTGGCAGGACCTGCGGGCGTGCGGCCTGATCCGGGTCTCCTACGGCGACCAGGTCTGCGTCTGGCTGACCCGCCTACACGAGGGCCTGCAACTCGCCAGCCGCTACCCGGACACCGACGTCGCGCGCAAGAACATGCGGCTGTTCGCCGAGCGCCTGCGCGAGCACGTCGTCGCCGTGGCCCGGGAGGCCCTCGTCGCCGGCCACCCCGGCGTACGCCTCACGCCCCACGGGTAGGGGACCGGTGTGACGGTCCCGGGGGAGCAAGGGCTGGACGCGGCGCGGGTCGCCGAGGTCATCGTCGGCGGGGTGCGGGGGCGCCCCGGCCGGCGCGGATCCGGATACCGGGTGACCGGCGGCTGCGTGCTGACGGCGGCCCACGTCGTCGCGCCCCCGGCCGGCCCGGTGCGGGTGCGCTTCGACGCCGACCGGGCCGGGGAGTGGAGCGCCGACGCCCGTGTGGCCTTGCGCGAGGAGGCCGCCGACCTCGCCCTGCTGGAGCTGACCGGCGTGCCGCCCGGCCTGCCCGCCGTCGCCCCGCCCCGCTACGCCGCCGTCCCGGACGCCGACGTGGAACTGCCCTTCAGCGCCATGGGCTTCCCCCGCTTCAAGCTCCGCGAGGACACCGCGCGGCCCCTGGACGACGGTTCGCCCGGCCGGTACCGCGACGCGTGCCACGTCCGGGGCACCGTCTCCGTCCTGTCCAACCGCCGCGAGGGCACGCTCGAACTGGCCGTCCCCGTCCCTCCGGCCGACGTGGAACCGCAACGCTCGCCGTGGGAGGGCATGTCCGGCGCGGCGGTGTGGTGCGGCGGCGCGGTGATCGGCGTCGTGAGCGTGCACCACCGCGCCGACGGACTGGGCCGGCTCGCCGCCCGCCGGGTGGAGCGCTGGTACGACGTGCTGTCCCCGGCCGCGCTGGAGCGGTGCGGGCGGCTCGCCGCGGTGCCCCCGCCCGGCGGCCTCGGCCCCACCGACGGCACGCCCGCCGCCCGGCCGGTCACCCCGCTGACCGGGCTGCCCGGCGACTTGCCCCTGCGCGACCTGGTCGAACTGGTCGACGCCCTCACCGCGCTGCCCCTGCTGCGCGGCGGGAACGGCATGGCGCTGCTCCTGGACAGCGTCAGCGACCGCGTCGCCGCCCACAGCCCCCGCGACCCCCGGCTGCGGATGGACGTCTACGGCGTCCTGCGCACCTGCCTGCGCTACCCGGGCACCCTCGACCAGCTCCTGGAGGCGGTACGGCTGCTGGAGGGGCCGTCACCGGAAGTGGAACGGGTCGACCGGGCCGCCGCCCGGCTGGCCGGACGCCACCGCTGACGCGATCCGGCGAGGCGGCCGGGATGTGGGGTTCCGACTTGTGGTCCGCTGGGTCATGATGGTTGGGAGCCGACAGCGCTGACTCATAGGCACGGGAGGGGACTTGGCAGCCGTGGAGCGAACGATGCCTGCCGTCGAATCTTGTCTCGTCGATCTGTCCGGGGTCTCCCTGCACGCGCTGCGCTCCATGGACGGCCCCGACTTCACCGTGTCGCTGGAGCGGCTGCTGCACCATGTCGACGCCCCGCAGGACATCACGGCCGGGGGCGGCTTCAACAACTCCCGGCGCGACGACCCGGCGCTGTGACCGGGGTGCGGTGGGGCGTTCGTGGCCGCTGACGCCGCGACGAGGCCGGCTCAGCTGCCCTTCCACCGGCTTCCGGCGGCCGCGGTCGAGGCGCTCGCCCGCGGCGAGGGCGACGACGCGGTGCTGGAGGCGCTTGCCGGCGCGGAGCGCAGCCGCCGCCTGCTGCTGCTGAGGGCCCTGGACAACGCGCTCGGCGGGGACGGCACCGCGCCGCCGGTGCCGCACGCGGACGCCTGGGCACTGCTGGAGCGCGTCCAGCGGGCGGCGCCCGAGGTGTTCGAGGACGTGCTGATGTCCCCCGGCACCGGGATGTGGGCCTCCCTCGCGGTGCGCGCGGCCCGGGGGCGGTCAACGGGCCAGAGCGACGCGCCCGGCTGGGTGGTCACCGGGCATCTGTCCGCGCTGGCCGCCGCCGCGGCGGCACGGGCCGGACTGGAGTTCTCGATCACCGTGCCGGTGCGGCACGGCAGGGTGCCGCTGCCCACGCTGGGCTGCGCGGTCCTGCCGGAGCGGGAGCCGTGGAGCACCGCCCGGGTGACGGGAGGCGCGGGCCGGCTGCGGGTCACCGGGGCGGGCGGGGGCGTCGAGGTCGCGCCCGGGCGGGCCGCGCGGGGCGCGGGGTGGCTGCCGGTGCGGCGGCTGACGCTGGAGGCCGGCGGGCCGCCGAAGACCCTGGTGCTGGAGGAGCTGGACCCGTACCGGACCTTCCCCGTGCCCAGCGAGCCCCGGCCGATGGCCAAGGCGGAGGCGGCGGCCTGGCCGGACCTGCTCACCGACGCCTGGCGGATCGTGCGGCGCGCCGATCCGGTGACCGCCGGGGCGATGCGGCGCGGGCTGCTGTCGGTGGCCCCCACCTCGGCGAGAGAAAGGTTTCGGCCGTACAGCTGCACCGCGGCGGCCGCGTTCGGCGGGGTCGTCGCCTCGCTCCCGGACGACGCCGTCCAGCTCGCCGCGACCCTGGTGCACGAGTTCCAGCACATCAAGCTGGGCGCCCTGATCAACCTCGGCCCGCTCACCGAGCCGCCGCCCGACCCCGGCCCGCCGGAGGAGCTCTTCTACGCCCCCTGGCGCGACGACCCCCGCCCCCTGGAGGGCCTGCTCCAGGGCATCTACGCCTTCTTCGGCGTCGCCCGCTTCTGGCGCGCCCACCGCCGCACGGCCGACGCGGCGTACGTCCCGCTCGCCCACTTCGAGTTCGCGCTGTGGCGCGCGCAGGTGTGGTCGGTGCTGACCGAGGCGCACGGCCACCGGCTGCTCACCCCGCTGGGCCGGCACCTGCTGGAGCGGCTGCGGGAGCGGTGCGCGCGGTGGCTGACGGAGGAGGTGCCCGCCACCGAACTCCGCCTGGCCGGCTGGGCCGCGGCCGACCACCTCGCCCGCTGGCGCGCCCACCACCTGCGCCCGCCGGCCGCGGCCGTCGAGGAGGCGGTGCGCGACTGGCGGCGCGGCGCCGCACGGCCGCCGTCCGCGCTGGCCGCCGAGCCGTCCCTGGTCCCCGACCCCGGGGCCGGCTTCCTGGACACCGCGGCCGTCCTGGCCCGCCACCACCTCACCGGCCCCGGCCCGGACGGGGCCCGGCCGCGGCCGGCCGGGACCGTCGAGGGCGCCGGCCCCGCCGACACCCTGCTGATCACGGGTCACCACGAGGCCGCCCGGGACGCCTACGCCGCCCTGCTGACCGCCGCGGAGCCCCCGGTCGCCGCCTGGGCGGGCCTGGGCCGGGCGCTCGGCTCGGACCCCGCCCACCGGCCGGCGGCCCGGCTGCTGCTGCGCCACCCGGAACGCGCCCGGGCCGTCCAGGACGCCCTGCTCGCCACGGCGGGCGGCGCCGCCGACCCGGTCCGGCTGGCCCAGTGGCTGGGGCAGGACCCGGACGGCCGGTGAGACGCCCGGCGAGACGCCCGGTGAGGGTGCCCGTGGAAGGCCCGGCGAGGTGACCGGCGAGGTGACCGGCGAGACGGCCGGGGCCGGCTACAGCGGCAGCGGATCGATGTCGCAGTTCGCCCGCTGACCGGCCCGGAACTGATCCGTCGCCGGGTGGCCCGAGCCCGACGCGAACTCCAGGTGCGGGGCGTCGAGGACCTGGATCATCCGCTCCAGGGTGTCCTCGCGCAGCGCGGCGGCCTGGGTGTCGGCGCCGACCGAGGCGAGGTCCAGCGACAGGTTGCCCGCGCACATCAGCGTGGTGGGGTGGTCCTCGCCGAAGGAGGACCGGCACAGGGCCAGGGTGTCCTCGCCGCGGCGGCGGGCCTCCTCGTGCAGGCCGAGGGCGGCCAGGTCGCTGGCCAGGTTGATGGCGCAGATCAGGGCGAGCGGGTGGCCCGCGCCGAGCCGGTCGGCGAGCGAGGCGAGGGCCGTCTCGTCCAGGCGGCGGGCCTCCTCCGGCCGGCCCAGCAGGCGCAGCGTGACGGCCAGGTCGACGTCGGCGGAGAGCACGTGCGGGTGGTGCTGGTCGTAGATCTGCCGGTAGCCCTCGCAGGCCTTCAGGCCGCGCGTGCGGGCCGCCTGGAGGTCGCCGTTCTGCCGCAGCGCCACCGACAGGGTCAGGGCGGCGGCCAGCGACTGGGGGTGGGTGTCGCCGTAGCGGCGGGTGAACTGCGCGTGCGCCTCGGTGGCCAGTTCCCGCGCGCGCAGGTGGTCGCCCTCCTTGCGGTAGGCCTCGCTCAGCTGGCGCATGGTCTCGACCGTCGTGGGGTTCCCGTGTCCGAAGACGTCCCGGCAGGCGATCAGCACCGGCTCCTGGAGGGAGCGCGCCCCGACGTAGTCACCGGTCTCCCGGACGTCGATGGCGACGCTGTTCTCGGTGATCAGGGTGCGCCGGTCCTCGCGGCCGAACAGCCGCATCTTGAGCGCCAGCGTCCGCTTGTCGAGCTCCAGGGCCTGCCGGAAGTCACCCGCGAGGCGCAGGCTCACACCGTAGTTGTGGGCGACGTTGAGGGTGGTCGGGTCCTCCTCGCCGAAGGCCTGGTGGGCGCGCTCGTAGGCGATGCGGTCCAGCTCGGCGCCGGTGGCGAAACGGCCCTCGACCCGGCGGACGGCGGCCTCCATCTGGAGTGCCTCCAGGGCCTCCTCGCGGAAGTCCTCCTGGCCGGCGGGGGCGGTGCGCTCGTACACCTCCCGCAGGTGCCCCACCAGCCGGGCCGCGTCGTCGAACCGGCCCACCACCCAGTACATGAAGCACACCCACCGCCCCATGAGCAGGGTCTGCTGGTCCTCCTCGCCGAACTGGGTCAGCCAGGCCTCCCAGGCCCGCTCGGAGAAGTCGACCGACACGTCGTGGTCGCCCCAGTAGAACAGGTACCGCGCGATGTTGTGGACCAGGTGGCGCACCCACGGCTGGCTGGATCTGATCGCGTCGGAGGCGATGACGTGGCTGTACAGCTCCGCGTAGCGGGGCCAGCTGGCCGGGCTCTCCGGGGTTTTGGGGTCGGCGGCGGCCAGCAGGGTGTGCGCGCCGTCGCGCATGCGCGTCTGTTCCTCCGGGGACATGCGGTTGTTCAGCACGAGCTGCACCAGGCGGTGCATCTCGATGGAGTTCGTCCGGTGGTCGATGCGGGCCAGGGAGTAGCGGTTGACCTCCCTGATCGCCCGGGCCAGGCGCATCGGGTCGTTCAGCGCCGCGTCCAGCTCGGGGAAGATGCTGCTGTTGCCCAGGCCGGAGAAGATCGACCGGGAGATCGGGTCGGGCGCGAAGTAGGAGCACAGCTGGAGCAGCCGCAGGGCGGCCGGGCTGCGGGTCTCCAGGTGGTCCAGGGAGACGTTCCAGGCGGCGGCGACCGGCAGCTGGTAGTCCGGCGGCGGGGCCACCTCCAGCAGTTCCATGCGCTTGTTCTCGAACAGCCGCAGGTACTCCGAGGCGGGCATGCCGGTCTCCGCCCGCCAGGCCGCGGCCTGCTCCAGGGCCAG
Source organism: Streptomyces cinereospinus (assembly GCF_042430725.1). Taxonomy (NCBI): domain Bacteria; kingdom Bacillati; phylum Actinomycetota; class Actinomycetes; order Kitasatosporales; family Streptomycetaceae; genus Streptomyces; species Streptomyces cinereospinus. The sequence continues at coordinate 17,255 of NZ_JBHMCY010000099.1, forward strand.
CGGCAGGTCGCCGAGCGCCTCGGCCAGCGCGTCCGCCTCCTCCTCCCGCAGCGGCGGGCCGGAGCGGCGCAGCAGCTCCTTGCTCTCCTCGCGGGTGAACACGTCCACTTCCAGGGAGCCGCCGACCTGGCCCCAGCGCCGGTTGCGGGAGGTGACCAGGATGGTGCCGTTGCCGCCCTGCGGGAAGTAGTGGCGGACCTGCTCGGGGTTGTCGGCGTTGTCGAAGATCAGCAGCCAGCGGGCGTACGGCCGTCCCTCGCGCAGCGCTTCCCGTACCGCGGGTCCGGCGATGTTGGCCTCGGTGGTGGTCACCAGGCCGAGCCGCTGGGCCAGCTCCACCAGCGCCTGCCCGATCTGGCCGGGCCGCTCGGCGGGGATCCACCACACGATGTCGTACTCGGACTGGTGGCGGTAGGCGTACTCGATGGCCAGCTGGGTCTTGCCGACGCCGCCCATGCCGTGGATCGCCTCGGGCAGCACGGTGGTGGTGCCCTCGCGCAGCCGCTGGTCGAGCAGTTCCAGCAGCTCGGTGCGCCCGGTGAAGTTCGGGTTGCGCGGCGGCAGGTTCCCCCAGACCCGCGGCTGTGTCGTGCGGTCGCCCGTCTCCACGGTCCGCTGGGGTGTTGTCATCTGCGAGGCTCCTTCGGAGGCGGTCCGGGGTTCGGGGCCGGTGGCGGCTCCGGCGGCCGCGGGGGCCGAAGCGGACGGTACCGGTCCCGTCACGGCACGTCGTGGTTTCTCCAGGCTGACCGCGTAACGCCGATCGTGCCAGCTCAGTACCTGCGCCAGCATGGCGGCGCGCTGGTCGTGGCGGCCCGACAGGGCGCGCAGGGCGGTCAGCTCGATCCGCAGGAAGGCGATGTTGCGGCTGCCGGCGTGCGGCATCGCCAGGGTGTCCAGCGGCTCGGTGGGCGGCGGCAGCAGGGGACGGGCCAGGTCGTCGGCGGCGAACAGGGCGCGCACCTCGCGCAGCACCCGGGCGGTGGCGGTGCGCCGGCCGAGGGCGAGCAGCTCCTCGCGGATGTCGGGGGCGAAGGTGAACACCACGTCCGCGGGCCCCTCGCCGTGCTCCCACGTGGGCCGCACCAGACCGCTGATGAGCAGCTCCGAGACGTGGACCGGCCCGGCGTCCGGGGTGATGGCGGCGATCCTGCGGATGGCGGGCAGGCTCAGCGGCGCCGCGGCCAGCCGGGTCGCCAGGGCGAACCCGGTGGGGCTGGCGACGGCCCGGAAGTCGGAGATCCGTTCGGCGGCGGGCAGGGTGCTCAGCGGGTCGGGCAGTTCCTCCGCCCAGGGCAGCGCCCGGGCGGCGTCGGGCCGGCGCTTCCACTCGCGGGCCTGGATGGCGGCCAGATCCAGCCATTCGGACCGCGGCCCGGACACCAGCCGGGTGAGCGCCGCCGCCCACCGCCCGGTCAGCGCCAGTACGGGGACGACCACGGCGGAGCCGTCCCGCTCGGCGCCGGACTCGTCGGTCTCCCGCAGCCCGGCCGGGGATTCACGCTCCTCCCAGTCCCAGGCGCTGTTGGCGGCCCAGCCGTGCGGAGCCCGGATCCGCACCCGGTACACGTCCAGCCCGGTGCGGAACCACAGCCGCTGCGGCAGCAGGTGCGCCACGGCGACCGGGCTGGTCCGCGCCCAGTCGCGCAGCAGCGGCTGGACGGCGCCGAGCCGCCAGCCGGCCGCGAGTCCGTCGGTCAGCACCAGCACCACGCGCCGGGTGTGCTCCGGGGCCGGGCCGAGGGGTTCGTCCGGGCTGACCCGGGCCGGGTCGGTCTCGTCGGTGCCGAGCAGCCGCACCACCCGGACGCGGGCGAAGGCGCCCGTCCGTTCGAGTTCCTCGACCAGGTCGTCGCGGATCGTCTCGTACCACACCCGCATGGTGGGGTGGGTGTCGATGACCAGGACCGCTTCCGCGGGTTCGGGCCCGCCCGGCTGCCGCCCGAGCCGGCTCAGGACATGGGCGGCCTCACGGCGTGCCCGTGCGGACTCTCCCGGTCGCCGGCCATCGTCATCATGCATGCGTGCCCTCAAGGCGTCGTAGTGACGACGAGCTGGTGGCCGAGGACCGCGTTCCCCCGGCACGCGGGACGGCCACGGGCAAAGACTCGCAGCGGTTCCGCTCGTGAAGCAAGTGCGCACGGGGGGTCGCGCCGGGTGTACGCGAAAGCATGACGGAAGCAGTGGGGCTGACCTGGAACACAGCCGGGCGGATACGCGCACGCTCGTTCAATTCGGGTCACCCTTCGGCTCGCGGGCGGGCGGTCCGTGCACCTCTGGCCCGGCCGGCCGGGCACCGCGCGCATGGTCGGGTCCGGGAGGCACGGGCCGGCGTTCCGGGTCGTCGAGCAGGATCGCCAGGTGGCGTCCCACGTGGTTGTCCCACCCCTCGGGCCCCAGGGCCAGCGCCTCCTTGCGCCATCTTCCGGTCCGCTCCAGCAGACCGGCCAGCCCGCGGTCCTGCACGATGTCGGCGACGGCCTCCTTGAAGGCCGGGTCGGAGCAGTCGCCGCGGTGCCAGATCATGGCCGGAACGCCCGCCCGCAGGCCGGCGAGGTACTCCTGGCGGCCGGTGGGCGAGTCGCCGCCCGGCGGCTCGCTGAGCACCAGGCAGACGGCGTGCTCGTCCTCCTTCAGCTCCCGCTCCAGGTGGAAGTGGGAGTGGCCCGGACGGTTCCGGTACGAGTGGGTGTCGGCCGGGCGTTCCTTGAAGTGCCGCCACTTGTTGTGCCAGGGCCGGTGCCAGGCCGCCCGGCGCAGCCGCTCGAAGCTGCGCACCAGGACGGCGTAGTCCAGCACCAGCGGGGTCGGGGAGGAGGAGTCGGACTCCTTGTGCCACCACTCGACGGGCTCGCCGAGCAGTTCCCACGGGAGGATGAACTCCAGCACCACCGGCTGGCGCAGGTCCGACCAGCGCTCCTCCGTCTGCTCGATGAGCTGTTCGACCTCGGAGGGCAGTTCGTCGCGGTGCAGGTGCAGGGTCTCGCCGGGGACCGGATGCCAGCCCTCCGCGTCCGACTGCCGCCAGTGCGAGAGGTAGTAGCGGTCGCGGTCCACGCCGTCCGGCTCGAACTGGATCATCAGGTACGCCGGCATCAGCGAGGACGCCACCGGTTCGGCCACGCCGCCGCGCTGCCACTGGGCCATCTGGTCCTCCAGGCCCCAGCCGAGGGCCTGCCGGCGGTTCCAGCGGCGCAGCCGCTCGGCCGCGTCCACCCGGCCGTCCTCCACCAGCTGGTCGGCGGCCAGGGACACGAACGCCATGCTCACCGGCAGTTCCTTCGCCGCCGCGTTGTCGCCGGCCAGCCGCAGGAACACGGTCCAGCCCGTGTCGCACCACGGCGGCAGCTCCTGGGTGCGGGAACGGCTCGCCCGGCGGGCCATCGCCGCCAGCGCGGACGCGGAGCGGATCTCCTCCAGCAGCGGCCGCAGCGGATGCAGATCGGCCCAGTCGAAGAAGTCGACGGCCTCCCACTCGTCCACCAGCCGGCGCAGCGCCGTGACGGCGGCCGACTGCTGCTCGACGTAGCCCAGGCAGCGCACCAGGCAGGGCAGCCCGTCCGGGACCTCCGCGCACGTCTCCACCAGGTGCAGCAGCCAGGGCCGTAACGCCTCGCCGCGCAACGGCTCCACCGGCGCGCCGAGTTCCTGGCCCAGCATGGTCACCAGCAGGTCCGCGCTGCTCGTGTGCCGCAGGGTGGCCGACTCCTGCAACACGTCGACGACACCGGCCACCAGCTCGTTGCGGACCCGTGCAGGGCTGCGCCCTTCCACCCCCGTGACCTCCCGACCGCCCACCAGTCCCGCCCGCGTTCACACCGACAGTGCCGACCAGCGTACGGCCAGTCGTCCCCCCACGTCAGGGGGTCGCATCGAGCGTCCTGCGACTCACCGTTCCCCGTCCGCCTCGTCGCCCGAGACCAGCACGTCGTGACGGGTGCCGTCCGGGTCGACGAGCTTCGGTTGCAGGGTCAGGCAGATGCGGTGCGTCCGCGTGGCCTCGACCCGCCCCTCCCCCTGGGCCTCCACCACCCAGAACCGCACCTTCCCCCCGGCCCCGCCCGTCCGCCCCACGGCGACGGTCGCCTCGATCTCCACCGGCCCCAACTCGAACCGCACCGGCCCTGCACCGCCACCGGCCAGCGCGACATTGAGTTCCTGCCTCAACTCGCGGATCATCTCGGCTAGTTCGACCATAAGGGGGATCCTAGCGGCGGGCGGCCGGAACCGGACCGTCCCGCGGGCCGCGGGGGTGGCCGGCGTACGGACGGGACGCGTCCGGGCGTCCACAGGGTGTTGACGGGGGGTGGGGTGGGGCCGCCCGGGGGCCGCCCCGCCCCGGGAGGCCTGCTCGGGGAGGCCGGTGGCCAGGGAGGCCTGCTCGGGGAGGCCGGTGGCCAGGGCGCACTAGGCCCGGTGCACCTCCAGTGCCGCCCGTACGGCCGACTCCAGGGCCCCCTCGATCCAGGAGGGCTTCACCGAGGTGTGGTCGCCGGCGAAGTGCAGCGGGCCCTCGGGGGCGCGGATCGCGGCGAGCAGTTCGGTGTGCTGGCCGGGGAGCAGCACGGAGGCCTCGCCGTAGGCGTAGGGGTCGCGCAGCCAGCTCTGGGTGCGGCCGGCGCCGGTGTAGAAGACCTCGACGCGCCGGCCGTAGACCTGCTGCACGCCGCGCAGGGCGTGCGGGTAGCGGGCGTCGTCGTCGAAGGAGTCCCAGCGGGAGGCGTCGTCGGCCCAGCTGTAGGAGGCGAGGACGACGCCGCCCGCGCTGCCGGGCACGGGGTGGGACGGGTTGATCAGGAAGCGGTTGGCGTTGTCCGAGACCGAGCCGCCGCCGATGATGCCCGCGGCCTCGGGCTGGTCGCGGGTGGCCCAGCGGTTGGCGGCGTAGTGGACGCGCTGGCCCGGGGTGATGTGTCCGGGCGGCACCGAGGGGTGGGCGCCGAGCAGGCTGCCGTCGGCGGGCGCCCGGCCCTGCCGGTACTCCTCGTACAGCCCGGGCCGCACCGCGTCGAGCTCGCGCTTCCAGTCGTCCTCGACGAACTCCCACCACCGGCGGCTGAATTCGAGCAGCACCTTGGTCGCGCTGTCGTAGTGCAGCTCGGCGACGGCACGCCGCTTGCCGTACGACATCAGCGGCCTGACCTGCATCTGCCGCAGCCCGGAGAACGGCACCGTGACGATCGCGAGGTCGCCGGTGAACTCCTCGCGCACCACGGTGCCGTCCCGCCCCTCGGACACCGTGTCGATCCACACGTGCGGGCCGCCGGGGCGGACGTGGGCCAGGTCGCCCGGCCGGTCCGGGTCCCAGCACTCGATGTGCGTGGCCCGCCGGTCCGTCCGCAGCACGTCGGCCACCTCCCGCAGCAGCGCGTCCGGCAGTGTCGCCGTACCGCCGGCCAGCTCCCAGAACTCGGTGTCGGGGCTGATCAGCGACTGGCTGATGAAGCTGTGGACGAACGACAGCGGCAGCCGCGAGGTCAGGTTCTCCAGGGTGCCGACGAGGTCGACGGTGCGCTCGTCGAACCCGGCGTGCTCGGTCAGGAACCGGTACATCGACCAGTCGCCGAACCGCTGGATCACCCGGGCCCAGCCCGCCACCCGCTCCGGCAGGGGCTTGTCGACCCGCCGGCCGTCCGGCCCGGCCGTGCTGAACTCGTCGCGCACGGGGTCCAGGGCGGTCCGCAGGATGGCCGACGAGGGCGTGTCCCAGTACGCGCGGGGCACCCCGAAGGACCGGTTGACCTTGCGGGGGGATCGCGCGTACTCGGCGCGGCGCACCCGGACGCCGTTGACGTGCAGCCAGGCGCGGTTGACCGGCCTGCCCCCGCCGTCGACGTCGACGAGGTGGAAGCGCCGCTTCTCCAGGCCGAACCGGTCGATGAGCGCCATCACCAGCGGGTGGCTGCCGGGGATGCGCATCGCCCCGGCCTCGGCGTACTGCCGGGGGTCGGCGAACGGCTGGGCCGCGTTCTCGTGACCGCCGGTGCGGAACGTCTTGATCCGGCCGCCCACCCGGTTGCCGTTGGCCTCCAGCAGGGTGACCCGGTGCCCGGCCCGCTTCAGCAGCCAGGCGGCCACCAGCCCGGCCGGGCCCGCGCCGACCACCAGCACCTCCTTGGCGTCCTTGGTCCGCGCGCGGGGCAGCCCGTCGGCGAGGATCGCGCGGTACGCCGGCACCAGGGGCTCGTCGTGCTCGTCGACGACCAGCAGCGCGCGGGCCACGGCCAGGCAGGTGTCCCAGTCGGCGGTGGATCCGGGCGGGCAGGGGGCGGCCGGGGCGTGCGGGCCGGCGGCCGGGGCCGCGGCGGCCGGGCCCGCGGCGGTCAGCCCCAGCGCGGCCGCGGTCGCGGCCGTCCCCGCGGCGGCCGTGAACTCCCGCCGGGAGACGGCACGGTGGGAGACGGGACGGTGGGGGACGGGAAGCACGGGGCTCGTGGTGGCCGAGGGCGTGGCGGTGGCCGGGGTGGTCGCGCTGGCCGTGGTGGCCGTGGTGGCCGTGGTGGCCGGGGTGGTCGTGGTGCGGTGGTCATCCATACGCCCCTGGATACGGGGGACGGCACCCGCCCGGCGGCGTGATCGGCGCCGACCACCGGAACGTGGGAGCGCCCCCGGGGCTCGTCCGCCGGCCGGCGCCCGCCTGAGCGGGCGGCGCACTCCCGCGCGCCCGGCGGGCACGGCCACCGCTGCCCGCCGGGAGGTTTGCGCGCTGAGCGAGAGGCTCAGCGCGGGGTCAGCAAGGCCGCCTCACAGGCCGAACTCCTGGGGGGACAGGCCGAGGACCGAGCACGCCTCCCGCAGCACCTGCTCCTCGGCCGGTGCGACGTAGCCGTCCGCGCCCGCGATGACGAAACCGGTCTGCACGACCGCCCGGGCCTCGGCCGGCTTCTTCGCCGCCTTGGCGATCTCCTGGAGCACCTGCGTCCTGCCCTGCGGGAAGTCGAACGCCAGTTGGTCCACGTGCTGGTTGAAGCGCTGCCGCAGCTGCTCCGGCGGGAAGTTCTGCAGAACGTCGTTGCTCAGGATCAACGACTCCACGTGCTGGCGCTCGGTGGGGTCGACGTGTCCGTCGGCGGCCGCGACGAGGGCGCACATGGCCATGCTGGCGTCCCGGAAGGCGCCGCTCTTCAGCTCGGCCTTCAGGGAGGTGAGCTGCGACTTGAGCACACCCACCAGCTGCGCCCTGGAGCCGCCGGAGGATCCGTGACCGGACCGGCCGTGCGCGCCGGGGGCACCGAGCGCGCCCTGGCCGCCGTGCCCGCCGGTGCCGCGGGCACCCTGGGCCTGCTGCTGCAAGGTCTTGGCCTGGTCCTTGATCCGATCCCACATCGCCATGCGTGCCACCTCGGCTTCAGCCGTGTCGTTCCGATCGCCGGCGTGCGTGCGCACCCCGTCCTCCTGGCAACGCCTGCCCGTTCCCCCGAGTTCCATCGACAGGAGTGCCCGCCCCTTTCGGCGTCATTCCACTCATCACGTAGTCACATGATGACGGCGCAGCGGCTACCGCAGGGTGGCGCCCTGCCGGGGGATGAGCCGGGGCGGCACGGCGCGGTCGCGCGGCGGCGCGGCCGGCCCGGCGGCGTCCCGGGCGTCCGGGCCG
>NZ_JBHMCY010000100.1:0-24785 GCF_042430725.1 Streptomyces cinereospinus
CGCGCGGTCTGCTCCGCAGACACGACGCGCCGCCGCTACGCGGCGGGGGAAAGCAGGATGCTCCGCATCCTGTCGGCCACTCCGTGGCCGGTGTGCTCCACTCCGTGGAGCATGAGGTGGGTACGGTGCATGGGAACCCGATCGCTCCGCGATCAGCTTCCCATGCACCTTGCCTAATGACTTTCCTTCAGCTGGTTGCGTGGTGAGGGAAGTTGGGAAGGCGCCCCGCTCCGCGGTGCGCCTTCGGGCTGGCTGCGTAGCGGGGTTCTTCCGTGCTGAGGACGGTGGGGCGGTCGAGCTTTCTCTTCGTCTAAGGAAGCAGAAAACTCCCCATATTTTTGAAACATGGGGCTCCCCCTGTTCGAGCCAGCTTCCCACCGCGATTCGTTCTCGCGACGCCGGGTGGTTGGCGAAAGACTGCGGCTTGGAGCAGGGGTCGGTCGCGTCGTTCACCCTCTGGATCACCGCTACTTGATTGCCTCTCAGAACTACTGCTGCGAGGCTATGTTCGGTGCCGGGGTGAGCTGGTGGCTGGCTACGGCAGCTTCTGTAGGGGCTTTTGACTACCGCTCACCGGCGATGCGTGGGGCGTTTCTGGATGTACGCGCAAGGGTCCAGTGCAGGTCTCCGGAGTACGGGGATGCCTGCCATGTCTCGAGCAGTGCTGTGGCTGTCAGTTGATCGAGGGTGCGGGCCAGCTCTGCAGGCCTGATATCGCAGGAGCGTGCCATCTGGTCGAGTTCTTCCAGGCTGTTGCCGGTTTCAGGGTCGGTGTGTGCCGCGAGGTACACGCTCGCCAGTTGGGCTTGTGGTCCGAGTGTCCGCGCTTCAGGGGCGGTGCTAGCGAGCAGCGCCCCTGAAGCGCGGCGTGCATTCGGTCGGGGCGGGCTGGGGCCCGTCCGAGCAGGGTGGGATCGCCCTCGGGCAGAAGGAGACGCTCGATCGGGCTGCTGTGCGGGCCGAGGAACGTGCGCTCCACCAGGCGGTACTGACACACGCGGTTGGAGCCGTAGGGCAGCTCCGGAACGAACACGGCGTCCGGGTCCGCGGGCGGCTCCTTCGTCGCGTCGTCGAGGATCACGTCCGCGAGGTTCTCCTCGGCCGGGATCGCTTCAACGGGCGAGACGTAGCCCGGACCGAGCGGGACTTCCGGCGCTTCCGGAGCCGGCCGGGGGCTCCAGCGGCGCGGCGTTGAACAACGAGCGGGGCGGACCGTAAAGTCCGCCCCGCTCTTACGTCGCCTGCCCGTCAGAACCGTCCTCGCCGCCCTCGTTCTCCACCACATGCCGCGCGAACTCAGCGAACCGCTGCCGCTCCTCAGTCGACCCATACAGCGCCAGCAGGCCCCGCGCGTAATCCAGCTTCGGACCGATCTCCTGACCGCGCGGATGCGCGTGCGACCACAACTCGAGGTTCCCCGAACGCAGTCGGCCCCGCTCATCCAGGATGAGCGGGCCGTCGGTGCTGTTGTCATGGCGTATGCCGTTGACGTGGTGCACCGTCTCCGTCGGCAACAGCGGGCGGCCGAGCGCCTCCTCAACAGCTACACGGTGCTCGAACACGCTGCGCCGCACGCCATCGACGGTCACTGACAAGACCCTGTAGCCGTTCTTGTTGGTATGTCCGCTTCCTGCCGGGGCGAAGGACAACTTAGGGACCAGCTCTTGACCCTCGCGCCATTGCCGGTAGTGGGCCGAGCAGTACCCCTTAGCGCGAACCGGCGAGTCGCACTCCGGCCCCTGGCACTTGTCGGGGCGAGGGGTCTTCTCCTGAAAGTCCAGGCCCCCAGGATCGCCCTTGTGCTGCATCCGGCTGTAGTGCAGATCGCAGTACCCGCGGGCAACGTGCGTTCTGCTGCAGCCGTCCAGGGTGCAAGTCTTCTTCGTCTGAGTACTGATGGGGGTTGCGAGCGCATCCTTCTCCCCACGGAACAGTCGCACGTAGTGGGCCTGGCAGCACCCTTTGCGCTGAGCCGGACGGTCGCACCCCTCCGCCCGGCAGGTACCGGTCTGTGCCGTGTATTCACGCACCTTTGCATCGGGGGTGCCGTACTTCCTCGCCCTGGCGTAGTGCATCCCGCACCAGCCGCTCGCCTTGTACCTCTGCGGCTTCTCGCAGCCTTCTATGGAGCACTTAGGCTCTGTCATTGGTGACTCGCTCCCATCGAGTTCGCCAGAAAAGACGGCCCGGCAAGGTGCGGTAACACCTTGCCGGGCCGCCCATCTCGCAACCAAGATCGCATCAGGGCTGGCGAGATCCAAAGCGGGTTGAACCTCATGGAGTCAACTCGATCCATTTACCGATAACAAATCTTTCGGGTCGGGGAATCTCGAGCGCTACGCGCACGGAGACGGACTCGCGGTCGTGGGGTTGGGCGCCCATGCCGAACGAGCCGAGCATGAAGTCGGTGTCCGCCATGGCCGCTGGAGCGTCGATCGGCAGGATCAGCGTGAGCTCGGGCTCGTGGACGACGAAGTTCGCCGGAGCCGCCGATCGTCTTGCCCGCTGGTACTGGGACGGCGGCGCCCTCGTCGAGGACGGCTTCTTCGACATACAGGACCAGCAGATGAGGCACTCCGCGTACGACGAATCGCCCGCCTTCGAGGTCGGCTTCAGCTTCGGCGTCACCGAGGGGCCAGAACAGTGACCGCGTAGCCTTTCGAGCCTGGTGCGTTACTCCGGTACTGGGGCGGTCCAGGCTTCCTGGAGGATCCGAGCCATCAAGTCATCCTGCTCTTTTGCGAGTTGACCAGCGTCGCGTCTGGTTCGGGCTTTGCACAGCCACGGGCCGATCATGATGCGTTCTCCGTCGATCTCGATCCATTCCCGTGCACCGGGCGGGCGGTTCCAGTGCTCGACGAAGAGCTGGAGGATCTGCGCGTTCTGCTCGAAGGAACGACGTCGCCGCTTCGCTGTGGGCGGGCTCGCCGGCCTGGCAGGGGTCAGGGGGTTTGCGGGGGTCAGCTGCAGGCGGGTGAGGAGAGCTTGCTGGGCGGGGGCGAGGCGGTCCCAGGTGGAGAGCTGGCGGTGCAGCCAGCTTCCCGCCTTCACCTCGTCGATCACTGTGTCGCGGTACAGGGCAGCCGGGCTGTTGCCGGCCTCGATGTGGCGGCGCAGGAGGTGGTACTTGCGATGCCAGTCGGGGCCGTGCGGGAGGGTCCAGTCGGGGTCGAGGGCGGCGAGCTGGGCGTGGCGGTCGGGGTCGAGGCGGTTGTCGCGGGCGAGGGTGCGCTGGATGCCGAGGAAGCGGCCGCCGGGCTGGTGGTCGGGGATGGCGAGGTGGCCATACTCGGTGTGGAAGGCGGTGACGGTGGTGAGGTTGCCCTGCCAGGCGGCTTCGTGGTCGTCCCAGATCATGGCGAGTGCGTCGAGTTCGGCGATCCAGTCCTCGGTGAGGATGCCTTGTCTGCGGGCGGTGCGCTGGCTGGTGATGAAGGCGCCGAGCCGGTAGCCGTAGGCGTCTTCGTAGTCGGAGGGCACGCGCAGGTGGCGGTGTTCGGCGTGGAAGCGGGTCGCGGCCGCCAGGCCTGCCCGGCGGGGGGCGGAAAGGGCGGCGGCGTCGGCGGGCCAGGCGATCAGGTCCATGGCACGGGCGATGCTGTCGGGGTCGAGGGTGAAGTCGAAGCGGAAGCGGCGGGCCAGGAGCGTGCGGGTGCCCTGTTCCAGGCGGCGTTTTGCGGTGGTGCGGGGGGCGCGGGCGGCGATGGTCTGGTCGTGGTGGCGCAGGGCTGCTGTGACGAGCCAGAGGGCTTCGTAGGGGGTGCCGAGGAGGTCGGTGGGGTCGGCGCCGTGAGGGATGTAGGCGGGAACGACGAGGCTGGCGGTCTTTGCGGTCTGGGTGGGGGGTTTGCGCAGGGCGCGGCCGAGGGCCTGGACGATGCGGCGGACGCTGGCGGTGCGGTCAGCGAAGACGACGGCGTCGACGGCCGGCAGGTCGACGCCCTCCCCCAGTACTTGGGCGTTGGTCAGCACGGCGCGGTCGGCGGTAGCGAAGTCGGTGAGGATGTCGTGGCGCTGGCCGGGACTGTGGGTGCCGTTGATCGACTGGACTACCAGGTCGCTGGTCCAGGCGGGACGTTGGTCGTCGGTGAGGGTGCGCAGGGTGTGGGGGAACTGGCAGGCGAAGTCGGTGGCGTCGGCGACCTGCTGGAAGTACACGATCACGTGGTGGAGGTCGTGTTCGGTCATCGCTTTGAGGACTGCCAGGTGCAGGGCGGTGGTGCGGCGTGCGGTCGGGCCGAAGCCGGAGTAGGTGTCGGGGGTGGTGAGGACGGTGCGCAGGTGGGTGTCGGTGATCGTGGGGACGACCAGTTGGTAGTCGGCGAGGACTCCGTCGTCGATGGCATCGGCGTGGCTGTAGGTGTGCAGGCGGGGGCCGAAGGTCTTGGGGTCCGCCATGGAGGCGACGAGGGCGGGGGTGTCCCAGGCGGGGGCGGTGGCTGCGGTGCGTTTGGGCTGGGGGCGGGTGGTGGGTGCTTCAGTCAGGCGGGGTGGGTCCCATTCGTAGGGGGTGGCGGTCAGGTAGAGGCGGCGGTCGGCTCGGATGCGGGTGTGGTCGTGCAGGACGGTCCAGTCCTTGTCCCAGCTTCCCGCGGTGCGGTGTGCCTCGTCGACGATCAGGAGGTCGAAGGTCGGCACGGGGGCACGGGTGTGCTGGGTCTGTTCGATTCTCGGGAGGGAGTCAAGCGTGACGAAGACGGTGGCGTGCTCGTGCCGGGCTAGCCACGTTGCCAGGAACTCTGGGTTGTTGGTGCTGTGGACGGCTGCTCCGGCCAGGACCGGGTGCTTGGCTGCGGCCAGGGATGAGACGGCCATCATCGGTTCTGGGCGTCCGTCGTTGCGGGCTGTGCTGGCCCACTGCGAGATGAGGTCCAGGCTCGGCACGGCGATCAGCAGGTGTCGGGCGTCGAGGGCTTCGGCGGTCCGCAGCGCGGTGAGCGTTTTGCCTGTGCCGCAGGCCGAGACCATGTGTCCGCGGGTGTGTTCGCGTGCCAGGTGACGTGCCGCGCTGTCGACCGCCCGCTGCTGGTCCGGGCGTAGTGAGAGCCTGGCGGGGCGGGTGCGGGAGGCGGTGACGGCGGAGATCTCGGCGATGGGCTCCTCAGAGGGCATTGAAACAAGATCCTCAGTGCGCGATGGAGCGGTGGCCGGCGGGATCCATCGTGTCGGGTGTCCTTCGCTGAGTGGTGTTGTGAGAGGAGCGGGCCGGGTCGATGGGTGCGGGTTGTGTCTGCGCAACGTTAGGGGATGGCGTGGGGCTGGTCTGCGGTTAGGCGAACAGGGCTTCTACCAGGACTGCTTGGAGCCTTCCTTCTTTTAGGGCGGTCGTGATCTCGGCTGCGGAGGGGTCTCCGGTGAGGCCGGTGCACAGGACCGCGCAGGGCGGCTCGTTCTGGGTCATCTTCCACATCGCGTCGGACAGAACGGTGGCCGGGACGCGGAAGGTCTGCGTCTCTTCAAGGGTGGGGCCCTCGTAGTAGATGCCCCTGAAGGTGCGGTCCTGGGTAGCAAAGACGGCCTTCCACTTCTGGTGGGCCTCGGGGATGGTCTCTCCCTGCCAGGTCGGCCAGATGAAGCGGCTTGGATCGACGTCGGTCTCGGCCAGGTGGGTGGCGGGGCTCACCACGATCACGATCACGTCGGTGCCCAGAGTGACTTCGTTGATGAGTTCGGTCAGGCGGTTGACCTGTACCTGTGAGGTGGGGAGTGTGACGTGGGTGAGGCCGATGCTGAAGGCAGGCAGCCGGCCGGGCGAGTGGGGCGGTGTCGTCATGATGCCGTGCTTCTGGTTGAGGTCGTTCGGTTCTTTCGTGCTTTTGGGCTGCGGTACGTCTGGTGATGTCTGCCGGGCTCGGGTTCCGGGTCTGTTGGGCGGGTGCGGCGGGCGCTGCCGGGAGGATCCGGTGCAGCTGTTCGTTCGGGGGGCGGAGCGCAGGGGCGCGCCCGTGGTCTGCCGGTTGGTCGGCGGTTCAGGGTGTGCGGTGCCGGTGGCGTGAGATCCAGCGCATGTCGAGGGCTTCCAGGGCGTCCAGTTGTTCTCGCGAGAGGGCCTGCGGAAAACGCCGCTTCTCGGCGAGCCACCTTCCCAAGGCGAAGCCGTCTTCGCAGGTGTAGTTGTAGGGAACGTCCAGGTGTTGGTGGCGACAGCGGTAGGCATAGGCGGCCTTCAATCCTCGGGCGAAGGCCCGTTGGGAGGAGCCTCGCGGGCGGCGCAGCAGGAGGGCCAAGGGGTGCTCGATGGGGAGATCGCCCATGAGGTGGCGCTGGTAGTCCTCGAGCCCGGCGAGGTTGTCGATCTGCTCGGCCAGCCATTGGGTCAGCACAGGGGCGGCGCCGGTGAGTTGGTGCGGGCCGGGGAAGATCAGGGTCTTGTCGCGTGCGGCGGCGTGGGCGCGGGCGTAGGTGCGTTTCCATTCGGCTCTGCCTTTGGTGTTCCACCAGGGGTAGATCTCGTTCAGGGCCCGCTGGTAGCAGTGGGGCAGGCGGCGGGTGTTGGCTTCCTTTCGGCTGTCGGCGAGCCAGCGGCCCAGGTGCAGGCCTTGGTGGTGTTCGACCCACCGGGGGGCGAGGTGTCCGTGGCGGGTGACGTAGTCGCGGGCGATGAGGAGTTTGCGCTCGATGCTGTGCGGGGGGTGCTCCCAGATCATGCCGAGGGTGTCCAGTGCTGCGATGCGTTCGGGTAGGAGCAGGCCGTTCTTGCGCATGGAGCGCTGTGCGCCGATCCACCAGCCGAGGTAGAAGCGGCCGTCGTGGAGGTAGCGGCTGGGGACGTCGAGGTGGCCGTTTTGGAGGTAGAAGTCTGTGGCGACCTCGAAGGCGGCCTCCCATACGCGGTTGGGGGCCATGACATCGTTCAGGTCGAGAACGGGGATGATCTCGTCGGCGCGTTCCGGGCGCGGGGCGATCTGGGGGGTGGCGGTGGGGTCGCTCGGGTACCGGAAGTGGTCGACGAGGTGGAAGGTGTGCTCGTCGTAGACGTCGAGGTCGATGAGAACCCGGTAGATCAGGTGGAAGGCGGTTTTCTTGACGGCCTCCTCGAGGGTTTCGCCGGGTGCCATGTAGATGGGGATGACGATGGTGGAGATCTTGTTGTCGCCTGGGGTCTGGCGCAGTGCGCGTCCGATGGACTGGATGATGTCGATGCTGCTGGTCTTGGGGTGGGCGAAGAGCAGGGAGTCGATGGCGGGGATGTCGACGCCTTCGGCGCAGCAGCGGCAGTTGGTGAGGACGGCCCGGCGGGGCGGCTGCTGTGAGGCGGGGGTGTTGAGGGGCGCGGAGGCGAAGTCGGTGTAATTCTTGTGGCGTTCGAAGGGACTCTGCCGGGAGCTGACGGTGCCGACCTGCAGGGGCGCGTGGTAGGCCGGGGCCATCAGGGCCGCGGTCTCGTGGAGTGTTTCGGCGAAGACGTCCGCCGCAGCGATGCAGGGGTGGAAGGTCAGCGTGCGGCGCAGGTCATAGCGGTGCTGCGCGACCAGCAGGGCCACTTGAGCGGCTGCGGCACGCAAGGCTTCGCCGGTCCAGGTGTTCGCGGGAAGCCGGTTCAGGAGGCCCCGCAGGTCTTCGTCTCTGATCACGACGCCGGCGATGCGGTAGTCGGCGAGGAGCCCCTCATCGATCGCCTCTCTCAGGGAGATGCGGTAGACGACGGGCCCGTAGATGCTCACGTCGTCCATGGAGGCGATGACAGTGTCCGCGTTGATGCCCTTTTCGCGGGCTTTCTTCTCGTCGAAGACACGGGGCGTCGCGGTCATGTAGAGACGGTGGCGGGCGGGCAGCTTGTCGTCGTGGTGGATGCGGGCCCAGGGCTTGTCGTAGTCACCGGCGGTGCGGTGGGCTTCGTCGGCGACCACGATGTCCCAGCGGGGCAGATGGAAGTCGCGGTGGGCTTCGACGACCTTGTCCAGGGAGTCGTAGGTGCAGAACACGTTGAGCGGTCCTGGGGTGTCGGCTGCCTGCCAGGCCAGGTCATCGGCGGTGCCCACCATGGTGAGGATGTCGGCCAGGTACGGGTCTGCCGGGTGGCTTGAGGAACAGACACCGAGGTAGCGGCCGGGACGTCCTTCGCTGTGCCATTTCGCGGCGGTCTGCTCAAGCAGTCGCAGGGAGGGGACTGCCACCAGGGAGGCGCCTTCGGGTGCGGTTTCCTGGACGACGTGCAGGGCCACCAGGGTCTTTCCGGTGCCGGTGGCCATGTAGACGCTGACACGGCGGTAGCCCTCGATGAAGCTGCTCGCGGAGGTGTCGACGGCGATTTGCTGGCCTCCGCGCAGGCGGGTCTTCAGGCGCGAGGCAGTCGCGGGGGCGGGGACGGTCGTGTCCGGGCGGATGCGTGTCGTCGTGGCCATGGTCCTCCCGGGTGACGGTGTGCACAGGCACCTGGTTCACAGGGTGGAAGGAGTGTGCGAGGCCGTGCCTGGGCGTTCGCCTGGGTTCACCTGAACGAGTGTCGGTGCTCTTGACCGCCTGCTGGCGGGCCGGTCACGGTGACCCGTGGTGACGGCTTCGGCGGGAAGGGCAGCGGTGCTGGACGATCCCGGTCTGTACGGGCCTCGCCGGCCGCTGCCGCTGCGTGTGCGGCCGGTGCCGGGTGAGTCGACGGGGTCGTTCGTGAACCGGCTCGCGCACGCCAACGGCCTGAGCCTGGCGGCGTTCCTCGACCGCGTCGGACAGGGCGAGGCATCCGCGTACACCGAACGGGTGGAGAAGTACCCGCAGTCCACCGAGATGTACATGAACGAGGCGGGGCTGCGCTATCTGGCTGTCCTTGCTGACCGTGCGGCTGGTCTTCTGCAGCAGGATCTGCCCAGCCTGGGCGCGGAGCACCTGCTGCCAGGCGAAGAGGCGGCGCAGTGGTGGTGGCGCTGGGAGCCCGTGGCGGGGCACCTCGTGCGGTACTGCCCGCTGTGTGCCGATGCCCTGGGTGTCGGCCAGACGGTGTGGCTGATGTCGCCGGACAGCTGGCAGGTCTGTCTGCGGCACGGTTACTGGTCGGACGACTCCCGCGGCCGCGGTCCGGACTTCGTGCAGCTGGCCGAGCTGCCCGAGACGGTGACCGCGCAGCGCGTACGGCAGCAGCTGGCCGAACGGTGGGGGCCGGCCGGCGAGGAGTTGTTCGCCGATGCCTTCCAGGTGGCGGTGTACTGGTGGACGCGGATGCCGGACACCGTATGTTGGGTGCGGCGGGGCTGGACGGCTGGGCTGGACGCGCGGGAGATGCGGGCGGCCCCACTGGTGATCTACTCGGAGGCCGCGGAACTTGCGCACGCCATGGTGGACTTCGAACGGGCGGGGCGGCGGGATACGGCGGACCGGTCCCGCTGGCTTGCGGGCGTGGAGCAGTTGATGGCCGGGTGGGGGGTGGACGTGACTGAAGGGCGTCAGGCGCTGCTGATGTGGCTGGGGCGCCACCGTAGGGGGGTGCCCGCGCCGTCCGGTCCGGCGGGCCGAAGCGGGCTGGTGCTTGGGGCGGGGCACAGCCGGATCGCGTCCCGGACCGGTCCGGTGAGCCAACGCTCGTGCCTGACCTGGCAGTTGGGCATGGCAGCCGCCGACATGTAGGCCACATCCGAGCGGGGGGCTCCGAACCGTATGGTTCTGAGATTATCCGGGCAGGTTGATGTCCATGCGCACCGCCGCAGCAATGGGGGCACCTCGCTGACTGAAGACGCGTCGCAGTCCCTCATTGTCCGTTGCGTCGTCGACTACGTAGCCATCGAGACAAGATAGCACTCTGCCAACCACGAATTCGGGAAGGCCATAGCCCACTTGTCCGTGCCCATCTCGCAGCTCCCCATAAGAAGGGGCATAATTCCGTGAAAATTCACGAGTAAGTAGCCGAAGGGCCTCTCCTGAGAGTACGTGCGCCCCCACATCTGGCGGAGCAATTGGACGCTCCAGCGGGATAGCTACCGGGATAGATGCTTGCGTCGGTATCGAGTGAGGGTGATACAGCAGATAATGAACGGGGAGATTGTACTCTTTTTCATAGTGCGAAATCGCTTGCCACTGGGTGTCGCCCACCTGAAGGGCTTTGTATCGGCAAGCCTCGTCAAACCGAAACGTACGTGACCCCAGAGAGGCGGGGAGCGAGGGGCGCATCAGCGATCCGAAACCGCCAGGGCGAGTGATCCCTTCATCCTCGATAAATTCAGATTCCCTGGGATAGAGGCGCTTGCTCTGCAGTAGCACCACCTTGGTACGTAGGAGAGTGTTATCGAGTCGGAAAGTGACGATGAAGCCGATATCGGCAACTTCCCACCGATCCCAATGTCGGCCACCGCCAACAAAGTGAACGTCAATATCGACGAGGGTGCCGGATGGCAACAGATGAGGGCCCTGCGCTTCGGCGACTGCGTCTACGAATGCGAAGTCGAGGGTCTCCTCATGCACGGTCGGCATACGGTCGAGCCTCGCCGTTACGCGTTCGTTCACGTCGAAAAAGACACCCCGTACGTATTCGATGACGTCGGGCGATAGCGGAATGGGTGTTGCCGTTGGCATGGCCCTCCAGAAGCGGCGAGCGCCGAGGTGGCCTCGGCCGGTCCTGGAACCAAGGGTAGATCCAGAAGCGGCCGCAAGCAGCGCTTCTCGCTGCTTCGAGCGGTAGTTCGGAGAAGATCTCTGGGCTATGAGCCCGGCGAGCTACCGAGTTGCTCCACCCCGCGCCAGTGAGCACCACCGGACGTCAGGGCGGCGGGCGCTGGAGACCCCTTTTTTTGCCGGGCGCAGGCTGCTACGCGGCGAAGCCGATGTTTTTGACGTACTCGTACTGGCCCCACTGGGAGCCCAGGTCGGGCAGGACATCGGCGGTCCAGGCGTCGTCCAGGCCCTGATGGTCGCCGGCCGCCCAGGACGCGACGATCTTGTCCCAGCGGCGCACGTTCATCGTCCGATGTGCCACGACCCGCTGGAGCTGGCGCGCCACGCCGGACTGGTCGAGGGGGTGGATCTCCACGCGAGTGCCGCGGCCCTCGCGGTTGAGGCGGGCGGTGAGGTGGCGGGCGACGTTGCGGCGTCGCACCGCCCGGTAGGCGGCGTCGATGCGTTCCAGGTTGGCCTTCGAGGGACGGCGGGTGCCCTCCAGCCATGCCTTCAGCGTCCGGTCGCTCACGGTCAGTCCGGCGTCCTTGGCCGCCTGCCAGGCCCTGTCCGATGTCGTCAGGTAGTGCAGGCGTGCCATCAGGCCACGCCTGGCGGTCACCGGGGTGGCGATGTGAGCGGCGAGCCAGTCGAGCTGGCGGGCGACGGCTTCGCTGCCCTTGATCCCGCTCGCACCGAACTTCCCGAAGTCGATGTTCTTCTCCGGCATCTACTGCTTCTCCCCCGTGCTGGCTTCGACATCGGTTCCGGCGGTGTACGTGTCCTTGACCTTGACTTCGGTAACACCGCGGCCTTCAGGGAAGACACGGCGCCAGTCTCCGATGACGTGGAGTTCGTCGGTGCCCATCGCCCGTACGACCGTCAGTCCCGCGTCGTGAGCCTTGAGCGCCTTCATCCAGAGGTTGGCGAAGGCCTGGGAGCGGATGATGTGCATCCAGTCCGGACGGTAGAGCTCCCGGTTGTAGTTCGACTCCCCCATCGTGGACACGAACTTGGAGTACATCGCCTTCACGTACTCAAACGTCAGCCCGTCGCCGTCAGCGATCGCGGTGTCACGGGCGTCCTTGAGGGCGATCCGGAACTTCTCCAGGAGGTTCTCGGTGGCGCCCGAGGTGTACGACTCGTGGACCTCGGGCGGCTCGCACAGGCGGTGCTTCGGGCCGGACAGGCGTAGCAGCAGGCGCAGGGTCGGTTCGGTGACCCACAGGGGGCCTGGTTCGTCGCGCTGGCCGATCGGGTTGGGCAGCACCGCGTCGTGCTCCCAGGCGGGCGGGGTGATCAGGTGGACTCCGGCGCGGCGCCGGTCGTGGGCAAAGCCCGTGGAGTGTTCCATCTGGCCGAGCGGGAGATGGGTCTTGAGGGCCGAAAGGTAGGCGCCGTTGATGTCGAGCGCGGTCACCTCGTGCCGACCGGGCGGGAGGGCGGTGCGGGTCCATTTGGGGCGCGCCTCCCAGATCTGGTCGGCGCCCTTGGAGGTCTGCTTCTTGAGGATGTCGGGGATCCAGGGGTGGGCGATCACGTCGTAGCGGGCGCCCTTGCGGGTCTCGTCCAGCAGGCGCATCGCGTCCGGAATGGCCCGCTTCAGCAGTACGGCGCTCGCGGCCTCGACGTCGCCCTGGTGCTCGGCGAGCATGGCGTGCACCGCTTCGTGGATCAAGTCGGTCGGCCCGGACGGCTCCTGGAACGCCCGCCCGCGCCGGACCGTGTCTTTACCGTCGGCCGGACGGGGCGGGCGGGCCGTACGCGGCACTTGGGCGCGGGCAGATGGCGCGGTGGGCGAGGGCTTCGGGGTTTGTGCAGGGGCTGCCTGGCAGCCGGAGGGATCCAGGTGCTGAGCGAACCCCGCCACACGCTGCGGGGCCGGACGCCCGCACAGCACACACGGCTCGGGCACGGCGAGCGACTCCACCTCGTCCTCGTCCTGGCCGGGTTCCGTCGACGGCGTAGAGGCGACGGCCGCCGCAGCAGTGCCTGATGCTGCGGACCGCTCCTCAGCCGGCTCCGCCATGGTGGTTTCGGTCTCGGTGGTGAGCTTTGCGTTCAGCCCGTCCAGCAGATACGCGTACTTGGTGCGGACCTCACCGGCCGGGTCCCGGCCGTTCTCCCATCCGCTGAGGGTGGACGGGCTCACCCCGAGCGCACGGGCCACCTGCGCCTTGGACAGCCGGGCTCGCTCCCGCAGCTCGCGGCGTACCTGGCAGGGCGGGAGTTCGGCCTGCGGGCCGACGGCGTCGAGGAGCGAGTCGATCGCGTCGAAGTCACTCACCGGCTCGCCCCCTTCGTCTCGGCCCGGACGGAACGGCGCCGGTCGGCGGGCAGCGCCTCGCATGCTCTGGTCGGACCCGCAAGCAAGTCCAGGGCGCCGATGCCGTAATGCTCGGCCAGGACATCCACGTCGCGCAGGCTCCACGAAACGGCACCCGACTGCCGGCGCGACACCTGCGTCTGCGTCAGCCCCAGCACTGCCGCAACCGACCGCTGCGAGTCACCCGTCACCTGCATCAACGCGGCCACCGTCAGCCGCAACGACTCTTCCAAGGTCAATCCCACACCCCCATTGTATCCGAGTCGATGCAAATTACGCATGAATATCAGCAAATTGCTTTCAGTGATGCAGCTCGCGCGGGCCCTTGCTACGGGTCTCTCCTCAGGCCCTGCAGGTCAGCGATGGGGACGGTCTTGTTCACCCGGAATCCGGCGGCCCGCGCGCCGGGCGTCCCGCTTCGCCTGGCGTGCCTCTTCGACCGCCCGGTCAGACAGACACCGCGGGCACACGAGGTCCAGGACACGGCGGCGCAGGGCCCGCTGCAGCCGGGGCCCGGGAGGCAGCGACCACCCGCGGCAGTGACGGTGCACCGTGCGCGCGCGGGTGCCCAAGAGCGCGGCGACCACGGAGGCGTTGCGGGTGTAGGCGGCCAGGAGGAATGCCATCTGCGCCTGGTGGCCGGCCGGGAACCGCGCGGCCAACTCGGCCTGCTCCTCCGGATGGAGGAAGGCATCGTGACGCTCGCAGCGCGGCGCCTTCCTGCTGTTCCGGGCGGGGCCCGGCGAGCTGGTGTCATGGCTCCAAGAGCCTGCCCGGGTCCGTCTGTGGACAGTGGGCGGCCTGGAGGCCTTGGCAGTTCTCGGCAGACCGCGCCACGCAAGCCCACCCCCTACCGTCGGCCGTCGTCCTGCGCGGGCAGCGCGTCGGGCCTGTCCGCCGTACCGCTTGAGGCGGCGCCCCGGTTGCGGAGGACGCCGCGTAGGCCAGGCTCTGCCGCGTTCCGCCAACGGGTGGGAAGGAAAGCGGCTTCCAGGGGGATGTCAACCCACGTACCAGCTGAGGTCCTGCCGCGCCCGTGCTTCGGTTCGCCCGCGCCGACGGTTGCCGTTGTGCCGCAGGGCGGTCAGCGTGCCGGCGGGTTTCCGTCGGGGTGCTCGTGGATCCAGGAGAGGCCGCCGAGGTCGAGGCGCCGGCGGGTGCGGGTGACGGCGACATAGGCGAGACGGGCTTCGCTGTCGCTGATCGGTCCGGGGACGGGGCGGCCGGTGTCGTCGTGCTTGTCGGTGTCCTTCGGCGGGGTGAAGTCGTCGGCGATCTTCACGCAGGGCCATTCACGGCCTTTGGCCTTGTGGGCCGTTGACACGGTCACCTCGGCCTGTTGCTCCGGAGTGAGGTGAGCGAGGGCGGCCAGGATGGCGTCGGTGCCGTGTGTGTCGACGAGGTCGACCAGCGGCTGCAGGTCACGTCCGGCCGGGTCGTGGGCTGCGTAGTCCTGCAGTTCGCCCCAGGAGGGGAACAGCACCAGCTCGGGGTGGGAGGTGCGGCGGCCCTCCTTGAGGTCACGGGCGGCCAGGGCCAGGGCGCGCAGGCTGTCCCCTCCCCCGGCCAGTCCCACGCGGTATCCGGCGGCCAGCAGGTCCATGACGTGGGCCATGGCGCCGACGTTGGTGCGGCACAGCACGGCGTCGGGCCGGACGAGGTGCCCGAGTTCGGTAGGCACGGCGGGGGTGCCGGTCAGGCGAATCGGTGCCTCCGCGATGGAAAGCCAGCGGTTGGCCTCCTGGGCCAGGTGGGGGCCGAAGCGGAAGGACTGCGACAGGACGAGCTGAGTGCCCTCGAAGCCTGTCATGACGTCTTTGGCGCCGCGCCACTGGTAGATGGCCTGGGCGGAGTCGCCGACCATCACCAGCTGAGCGTGGCCGCGCTGATCGAGAAAGATCTGTTCGACGACGGGGTTGGTGTCCTGGGCCTCGTCCAGCAGCAGGAAGTCGGCGTCGATCTTCGGCTGGCTGAGAGCCCAGATCTTCAGGTAGTGGTCGTGGTCGAAGCGCACGGCCCCGTCGTCGGGGTGCTGCAGGTCGGCCCAGGCTTTGCGGGCGAACGGCACGATGTGGGCGGCGAGTTGGGTGTGCAGGTCCTTGTCTTCCAGGCCGCGCAGGCGGGGGACGTGATGGCGGGTGATCGTCTCGTCGGCGGTGTGGCAGAAGCCAGCCACGGTGCGCAGCGTGGCGTTGGAGAGGGTCTTTTGTGAGATGTCGCGGTCGCCGATGCGGATCGGCTTGGTGATGCCGAGGGCCTGTCCGGTCTGCCAGGCCGGGCGGCGGGGGGCGTTCAGGCGGCGGGTGTAGCGGTGGCCGACGGCGGCGTAGGCCAGGGCGTGGGCGGTCTTGCACTGCACGGTGTCGGGGAAGCGGGTGCGTGCGTCCTGGGCGATGGCCCGGTTGTAGGCGAGGTAGCGGCCGCGGCGTTTGGTGGTGCGGGCGAGCAGGGTCAGGGTGGTGGTCTTGCCGGTACCCGCGCCGGCCTGCAGGGCGAGGTGGTGGCCGGCATGGAAGGCGTCGGCTGCGGCCGTCTGTTCGTCGGTCGGGTTCATGCGGGGGCTGCTCCGGGGGTGCGGGTCAGGGCGTGGCCGACGGCTGCCAGGAGGTGTGCGGCCGTGGTGCCGGCGAGCAGGTGCTGCACGGCCCGGTCGAGCCGGTCGGCCTCGTCGCTGGCGTGCTGGGCCAGTGCGCGGTGCAGGGCCAGCTTCACGAAGAGTCCGGGCTCTGCCCCGTTTCATGGGCGGCGTGGCGGATCGTGGCGTGGACGGTGGGCGGGAAGGCGAGGTTGAGCAGGACCTGCCCTGCGGCGTCCGGGTAGTGGGTGGTGATCACGTCCACGGGGAGCCGAGTGGCGAGGTGCTGGCGCAGCCGGTGTGCGGCGCGGCCGGGGGTTTTGGCGCGTACGAGGGTCATGAGGCGGGTGGTGTCGTGGTTGGTCGCGAGCGGCAGCACGCGGGCGGCGTCACGGAACTCCGCCGGGACCAGCGGGCGCGTCAGGAGGATTTCCAGGGCGTGGTGCGGCATTATCACCTCTCTTTGCTGCCGGGTGCCGGTGGGTATGGCAGACCGGTACGCAGGTGCTGGGCGTGCAGGAGGGGATCGAAGACCTGCCATCCGGCCAGGGCCAGGTCGGCGGCGCCGTGGGTGGTGGCGTGCGCGGGGCAGCGCTGGATACGCCAGCGCCGTTGTTCGGCATGGGGCAGCTGGCTGAAGTCGTAGACGGCCGTCACCTGTTCGGACAGGGCGAGTTGGCCGCGTTGGGTGCCGACAGGCAGCAGTCTCCAGGATCCGGGCGGGGCGTCCGGGGCCAGGACGGGACGGGGGCAGCGGGTTCGGTGGCTCGTCTGGGCTACGCAGCGGATGGCCTCCACGGGGCCGTCGGCGAGGTAGTAGCCCAGCAGCATCCGTACGAGAGGGCGGTCGGGGCCGTCAGGCGCTGCGCTGGTGGGGGCAGCCGTGGGGATGAAGACACCGGTGTCGATCAGGCGACGGGTTCGTACGGCGAGTTGGCGGCGCACCGACGTGAGGGACGGGTTGATCCGGCAGAGGGGAGTGCGCTGCGGGCAGAGCACGGCGTGCGGAATGCGGCACCAGGCGCTGCCGTCGCCGTGCGAGTGAGCGATGCCGGAGCTCAGGTGCCAGTGGCAGGAGGCAGGGGCGTGGGCGGTGGCCAGTTCGGCGGGATGCAGGGCGATGGGACGCCCGTCGGCACGCGGGTAGAGGTCGATGCGGTTGCCGCAGTGGCGGCAGCGGCCGCTCTGGCCGGCGCGCAGCAGGCGGCTGGGACTGGTGGCGGCCACCCGCAGGGGACGGCGCGCCGGGGCGGTGCGAGGGCTGCCGTCCCAGTGGCAGCCGGGGATGGAGTGGGGGCGCATGGCGAGGACCGTGCCAGGTGACACGCCCCGAGGGCGGGGATGGCGGACGGGCAGTCCCCCGGGCGGCCCAGCCCTGTCGAACGGCAATGCGAGTCGGCGGGTGTGCGTTCTATGCATGCTCGCCGGTTCGGGTGATTTGCGCGGCGCGCCAGGCCTGACGCGGCCGGAGTCAGGCGCCCTTGGATCCGGGCGGGGTGTGGTCGTCGCAGAGCGAGCCGAGCAGCTGCTCGATGGGGACATCGAAGGCGTGCGCGAGGGCATGCCAGGTGGTGACGGTGCCTGCGGCCCGGCCGTGTTCGAGGTCGATCAGCGTGCGCCGGGCCAGGCCGCTGCGGCCGGCGAGTTCGTCGAAGGTCCACTCGCGCGCGTTCCTCAGCCGCGCCAGCGTCACACGCAGGGCGTCGCGGTCCGGGTCGGGCGGCAAGATCGTCACCCCACCATCCGACGGTGCAGACACCTGCCCTGTCAGTGCGGATTTCTGCACTATCAGTGCAGGTGAGCGCGCCCTGCACCCGCACTGCGCGAGTGCAGGTATCTGCACTACGGTGCGGGCGGCTCCCACGTACGTACCGGGAGGCCACCACGCGAGGCCGACGCGGACCAGAACGGAGGGACAACGAGCCGATGCGGCTTGCCAGTACACACGCTGCGGTGCAGCGCATCTGGACGGTGCACCTGCGCCCGCAGACGGGCGGGCCGGCCCTGACCTGTCCCCGCTGCGCACACAGCCCCGTCCTGCCGGCCGCCTCCGCCCGCTCGGCCGCCCTCACCCATCTGGCCCGCCACGCCCGCGCCGACACGCTGCCCGGGTACCTGCGCATCTGCCAGTGCCGGGCACTGGGCTGCCACTGGCACCCCCGCCACCGCGGCTGCGCGGGACCCGTCCTGCTCGCCCTGACCTGCGACCGCGGCGGCCGTGTGTGGCGGCTGGCTGATGCCTGCGCCGCCTGCGCGGCGGCGATGAGCCGCACCGCCGTCGTGCCGCCCACCCTGCTCGGCACCGGCCGCGCCCAGCCGGCCGCCAGCATGGCGCGCCCTGCGCGCACCACGCCTCCGTTCGGCCCGGCAGAGCAGCAGCGCGTACGCGAAATGCTCACCTACCTCGCCACAGCGCTGCCCCGCTTCTCCTCCCCCGCAGCCCGGCTGCTCGCCCTGCAGTGCGCGTTGCGCGCCGACCATCATGGGCAGATCCGCCTGCCCCACGGGTTCCTGCGCGGCATGCGGCTGCACGGCCGCGCGGAGCTGTGGCTCGAACTGGAGCACGCCGGCTGGCTGCACCGCCTCAGCCGCAGATGCTCGCCCGTCCAGGCACAGCTGCTCGACGCCGCCGTCCTGCACCAGGCCCCCGGACGCACCGCGCGCATCCGCGCCGCCCAATGGGCGCTGCGCCCCGCCCCGCTGGCCGCCTCGCCCGGCCTGCCCTGCGCCCTGCGGCTGACCGCACTCGCCCTGGCCGCCCACAGCACCGCCGGGGCGGGCGGGGGCGAGCTCGATGCCCTCACCCGCCAGTGCGGACAGCCGCCCCAGCAGCTGGAAGACCTCCTCGACCAACTGGTCCGCGCCCGCCTCGTCACGGCCTGGCACCATCATCACGACAGCGGCGAGGTCCGATGGGAGCTGCCCGCGCACTCGCCGCCCAGCGAAGACGCCGCCAGAGAGGCTGGCGCGTAAAGGCAGCACTGTGGCCCGTTTGCCGGGCCCCGGTCATCCTGCCGCTGCGCGTGCCGGAGGGGCACCCCACCGCTTGCTTCGCTGCTGTCTCAGCGGTGTGCCCGGCGCAGGTACATCGGAAGGACGGTGCGCATGATCTGTTCGCCGCGGGTGGTGATGGCCTCGAGGTCGCTGCGGGTCATGGCTGCGAAGTTGGTCGGGTAGGAGGCGACCGCGCTGCGCGGGACGAGGTCGGCGGGCGGTGTGGGCAGCCGGTTGTCCTTCATGCCGAGGTAGGCGAGGGCGAAGCCGTCGATGCGTCCGCTCGCGGCCCACTCGTGCAGGCGGGAGCGGGCGGAGTCCTGGGCTTTGCGGTGGACGGTGGCGAAGGAGCGGTTGAGTCGTCCGGGCATGAAGTGCGGTGCTTTCAGGGCGAGTTCGCCCAGGCCGGCGTCGCAGGAGATGATAAAGGGCACGTCGTAGATGTGCTGGGTGTGGTGCGGTGAGCGTCCGGGCTCGAGGACGGACAGGCCGAGGTTGTCGTAGACGCCGCCGTCGGTGAGCAGCACGGTGTGCTGCTGGTTGTGTCCGCCCGGGTGCTGGAAGGTGAAGGTGCGTTCCAGGGCGGGCAGGAGCGCGGGGTAGGCGGCGGAGGCGGCCACGGCGGTGGCGACGTGGATGGGCTCGGTGATGATGCCGTAGCGGGAGCAGCCGCTGCGGGTGCTGCCGAAGCGCACGGCGTTGGTGGTGGCCAGATCGGTGGCGGTGAGGACGACGTCGAGGCCCGGGTGGGTGACATCGGCCATGGTCTGGGGGCCGAACGCCTTGTGGGTGAGGACGGCGGCCAGGGCGTCGGTGCGGTTGGCGGGGCGGGCGACGCTGACGTCGCTGTGGCGGGAGAACAGTTGGCGGGTGCTTGCGCGGGCGGCTGCGGTGAGGTTGCGCGCGGCCGCGGAGGGCTTGAACGCCTGGCGTGCGATGTCCAGTTGGAGGCCGCGGCGCAGGAGGTCGGTGGTGCGGATGTCGAAGTCGGCGAAGTCGGACGGTCCGTATGCCCACAGGGCGGCGAGGAGGGAGCCACCGGAGATGCCGGAGACGACGCGGATGCGGTCGAGGAGATCGCGGTCGTGAAGGGCGCGCAGGCAGCCGAGGTGGAAGGCTGCGGCGCGGGAGCCGCCGCCAGACAGGGCGAGGCCGAGGGTGCGGGTCATGAGCGGGAGCCCTTGCGTGGGACGGGGACGGGACGGTGGGGGCGGATGGCGTAGCCGCCGGGCCACCACGTCACGGGGCCGAGGTGGGCGGGTACTTCCGGCGCGGGGGGCTCGGTCGCGGCGGGGGCGGTGCGGGCGGCGAGGTGGGCGTAGAAGTCGGGGCCGTCGCCAGTGGCGAGCCATTTGCGCCAGAGGGGTCCGGGTCCTCCGGCGATGAGGACGAGGGCGCGGGCGGGGGCGTCGTCCAACGGCAGGGTGAGGCTGGTCATAGCGGCTCGGTCGGTGGCGCTGGGCTGCGCGGCCGTGTGCGGGTGGGTGTGCCACATGCCCAGGAAGCGGCTGAGGTTGCCGGTCGCCTCCCGGCGGGCAGCGAGGTGATTACTGACGCCGTCCAGACCGTGCCGGAAGTAGGCCTCCGTCAGCAAGGAGTCGGGGGGCGGGCCGGTGGCCTCGTCAACGAAGATCACGCCGGTGGCGTCGTCGACGACGCCGAGCAGGGTGCCGCCGGTTTCCACGCGCGGGCCGCGGACGCGGGCGCCGCGGCGGGCCTCCGCGCGCATCTCGGCCAGCGCGGCGGGGGTGATGCGTACGTCGTAGCCGGTGGCCTCGTCCGTGACGAGGGTGTCGTCGGGCCAGGTCAGCCAGCGCGGCCCGGCGGGCTGGGCCACGGTGGGGCCGACGGGCATGCGGACGATGAGCGTAGCCATGGTGCGCCGGTCTGCGAGGGCGGCCAGGGCGTGGAGGATGCCGGCCACCAGTTGTCCGGCCAGCGCGGTGACGTCGGCAGCCGATCCGGTGAAGGTGGTGTCCGAGCAGCCGGGTTCGGGCTGGAAGAGCTCGGTCGGGGGCTGGGTGGGGAAGAAGTCCTCGATCAGGTCGTCGAAGACGTGCGTGGCGTCGGTGTGCGCCGCCAGCGCGGTGCGGCGCAGCACGTCGGCGCCGCCGCCGGTGGCGCCGCGGGGTGAGAGGGCGGCGAGGCCGCGGGTGGCGTGGTGGCCGATCATCAGCGTGGCCAGGTGGGGCCAGGGGGCGGCATCGGTGCGGCGGGCGCGTTCGAGTCGGGCACGGACGATGCGGTTGGCGGTGCAGTCCCAGATCAGGTCGAAGGTGTGCAGGTCGAGTCCGGACAGCCGGGTGGTGATGTCGCCGACGAGTGCTTCGACACGGGTGGTGTGGGGGTCGATCCGGTTGAGACGGTCGGCCAGGACGCTCGCCTTGTAGTGGCCGATGTCGGCGTCCGTGTAGGGCTGGCGAGCCAGGATGCCCGGGTGGACGAGCGCCTGGTCGGCGACGGTGAGGTGCGCGGCACCGGCGCGTGCGCACATTTCGGCGACGGGGGCGCCCAGGGCGCCCGCGCCCAGGACGAGAATGCGTTTGCCCCGCAGCCAGGCCGCGGGGGTGGCGTGGTCGCGGCGGACCGTGACCTCGGGGCGGGCCTCGTAGATGCGCATCCACCGGGTGGGCAGACGGTCGAGCCACTCGGTGCCGAACTGGATGACCTCGTCGCCGAGTTCGGCCAGCTGCGGGCGGCCACTGAAGGCAGTGTCGGCGGCCAGGCGCCCGACCCTGTCGGCGAAGTCGGGCAGGTGCCAGGCCACCAAGTGGGTCTGGCGCGGCCCGTCACCGGCGATGCCCCGCGAGGGGGTGCCCAGCAACAGGTGCACCGGCGCGGCCGGGGTGTCCTCCTCGTCGGCCGGCGCGTCGCCGCCGGGGTGGAGCAGGGTGCGGTTATGGTCCGCGACGATTCCCGTCAGCCCCAGCAGCAGGCGTGGCGTGAGGTGGTCGCGGGCCAGGGCATCGACCAGTTCCCGCGCGGTGAGCGGGTATTCGAACGTCAGGTGCTTCGTGGTGACGACGGCGGGGGCGAGAAACGCGTGGGCGTCGGCCGGGAGCGCGGCGCTCTCCCGCAGCTGCTCCGGGCTTGCGGGCCAGGGGTCCTCGATGGCGAGCCAGCCCACCACGTCGCATCGCGTCTCGTTGACCTGGTGCAGTACGGCGGCGCCTAGCCACGACCGGTCCGGCAGGGCGACGGGCGCGTCGCGGCGGATCACGAGGAGCCCCGCCGTGTGGTCGGTCAGGGCGTTCGGGGGGTGCAGGGGGTCACCGGGCCGGTCCAGTTCTCCCGCGGCGGCCGCCTCGAACCAGTCCAGGAGGCGGTTGACGAACCCGTACATGCCGTCGGCCGGATCCCACTCGGTCGCCGTCGAGCGGTACAGGCACAGGTGGCGGCCCCAGTTGACGTGCGGGGCGCCGGCGAACCGGGTGTGCCGGGTCCGCACGCTGGGAGCCCTGAAGGGAAAATCTGGGGGGATCAGCAGGGTGACCGCTTCCACGCTGCGCAGCCGCAGGCCGCCCTCCGTGCGCGGCAAGTTGGCGCAGCCCACGCTGATGCGGGCCTCGACGTACCCGGGCCGGTTGGCGGTGGCGGCCACGTGCGTGGCCGCCACCGCTCCGTGAGAGGCCTGGACGATCCGGTGGAGCTGGTCGAGGGCGAGCTGCTGGCCTTCAGTGAGTTCCAGGGTGGCGCTGTCCTTCACGCGGCACCGAATCCGATCTGTACCGCCGGCTCGGCCTTGTCACCCCTGGCCTGCTGCACACCGGCGCGGGCGGCGTCCGTGCCGCGCTGGTGCGGCAGGCCGGCTGCGGCAGTGAAGGCGGCGGCCGGGAAGCGCGTGGTGCCCAGCGTGGCCAGCAGCCGGCGTCCCCCGCCTGCGGCCTTCAGCACCTGGCCCTTGTTCTCCAGGTCGGTGACGTCGACGAGTTCGAGGCCCAGGCCGGGCTCCAGGGCGAAGACCACCGGGCGGGGCTCCTCCTTGGAGGGGTACTCCCCCGTGCACAGCACCGGGTAGTCGGTGATCGACTCATAGGCGGTGCGGGCCAGCAGGTGCGGCGGGTCGTTGCCCCTGTCGTCCTTGTCGCGGAAGGGCCGCGAGCTGGAGATCACCCGAGCGTCCGCGTTGGCATGCGCCTCAAGCTGGTCGAGGATGTCCTGCTTGAGCTCATCTTCGCCGTCCTCGCCCTTGGCGTACATGGCCTTTTTGGAGCAGTGGTGCGGGGAGAGCAGCACGTCCCACTCGATGCGGTCGGTGCGGTCGTGGGACTCGCTGTAGTCGAAGATCTTCTTGATGGTGGGGTAGGCGAGGTCGCCCAGGAACAGCAGCCGGCCCGTCGTGCCGTCGTCCGTGTGCAGCTGCACCTGCAGGGCCAGGGAGGTGTCGTTGCGGTCGCCGGCGCAGTCGTCTTTGAAGGGGGCGTGGACGAAGGCCTCGAACTTGTCCGAGACTTCCACGCCGTCGACGGTCATGATGGCCTTCCCGGGGAAGGTGAAGTACTCGTCCGGCAGCTGCGCGTAGGCGTGGTCCTCGCGGTCCTCGTCGTAGCCGATGATCCGCACCCGGTCCCCGCTCGCGGGCTCCTTGCCGTCCTTGATGGCCTGGAGGGTGGCGTCTACACGCCGTTCGACCTCCTCTTGGAAGCGGCGGGCGTCCTCGCACATGGGCTTGTCCTCGGACAGCTCGCGCCACAGCCGGGGCGTCGCCCAGATCTCCCCGATCAGGATGGAGCTCTCCAGCAGGTCGCCGAAGCCGCAGCAGTGATCCTTGTCGGCGTGGGTCAGCGCGAAGACCGCAAGGTAGGGCGTCTTGCCGTCGGGCTGCGGAAGGGTCTCCTCCAGGCGGTCGATGACGGCGGCGACCACCGCGTCGTCCTCGTCGGCCGCCTTCATGTCCCGCAGGTCCACCTGCACCACCAGGTCGCCGCCCAGCACGATCGTGGTGGAGTCACCCGTGCCCACCGGCCAGAACACCACCCCCTGCTCGGGAAGTTCCGTCTCGACCATGTCCTGCCTCTTCACTCGATACTGATCAACTAGCGGGAAAAGCACACAAGTTCACTTGAAGGTCAGATGTACCACGCGCCACTGACAACGCCGCCGCGATCGGACGGCAGGGTGTTCGGTCTCTGCTCCCGGAGCTCCGTGATCGCCGCCTCGAAGTCCTCGAGCATGTCGAACGCCCGACAGACGGACGCGAACCGCAAGGGCGAGGAGACCGTGCCCCTGCCGCGGGCCGGGCATGGTCAGCCCCACGTCGTGGGTGGCCGGCTCGATCCTTCCGGCGGCCCGCACCGCTTCCGCGATCCGCCGCCCGGGTGAGCAGGAAGCGCGGCGGCCGCCTTTCTGCTCACCCGGGGGCAGGACTGCTCAGCGGCGGGGAAGAGCCAGCAGGTTGTTGGTCCACACGCCATCGGCGCGGGTCTGCAGGTACTTCTCGCCGCGCGGCGGGGTGACCACGGCGACCTCCGCCCGGTGCCCGCCGGCGTCGCTTGTGTAGGCCTGGCCCTTTTCGTCTTCGATCCAGGTGACGATCTCCGCCCGGGTGTTGTCGCCGGTCTTGGCGGTCGCCGGGTTGGTCCACCACAAGCGAGTGATGTGCTGGTGCGTGGTGCCGCCGGACAGGCGTACCGCGGTGATCTGGATGGCCATGATTCTTCTTCTGCCGGCCTTGCCCGACGGGGTCCCGGAGCCGGCGCCGGGTCCCGTCACCCCGGTGTGGGGTGATTCGCCCGGGACGGACGACGTAACTCGCGGGTAGAGAAACGAGGGTGTCCTGAAGGCACTGGCGGGGCGTCAGGAGCAGTCGAGGCAGCGGTCGGCGCCGTCGGCGAACATCGCGGGCGGATGCCGAATGAAGCATCCCTGGCACAGGCGTTCGGTCACGCGCGCCGGGCAGGCGCAGCGGTCGCATTCGGGACAGCGGGGGACGCCGCAGACGGAACAGGCGGGTTCGAAGGAGCGGAACTCCTCGTCGCAGTGTTCGCAGATGTACTCGCGCGCCTGGGGGCCGGTGTCCTTCGTGGGCGGCGTAAAGGCGCGCCAGGGCGCCGAGTCGGTGACGAGGACGGCGACCAGGTAGCCGTCCATCGGCGCGGTCTGCGCGTGCAGTTCTCGCCCCAGGATGCCGTCGCGGTAGCGGATTTGGGTGCGTCCCTGCGCGTGGCCCTGGCCGGCCCGGGCCTGGGCGATGGTG
Organism: Streptomyces cinereospinus; assembly: GCF_042430725.1. Lineage (NCBI taxonomy): Bacteria > Bacillati > Actinomycetota > Actinomycetes > Kitasatosporales > Streptomycetaceae > Streptomyces > Streptomyces cinereospinus. The sequence continues at coordinate 24,670 of NZ_JBHMCY010000100.1, forward strand.
GGGATGTCGCCCTGGAAGCTGCCGCGCTGCAGCGGCCGGAGGCCGTGGGAGGCGGCGAAGACTGCTTGCCGGCCTCGACGACCAGCTTCTTCACCGTCCGGGCCGTTTCGGGGTAG
>NZ_JBHMCY010000101.1:0-24766 GCF_042430725.1 Streptomyces cinereospinus
CGCAGGACGACGTTGGCGGCGACCGCGTCATGGCCCTCGCGGAACACGGTGGCCGAGATCTCGAACACCTCGCCGGTCACGGCCTTCGCGGGCCGCCGTCCGTGCTGGACGACCGGGCGGACGTCGAGGACCGGTATGCGCCCGACGGCGGTGGCGTCGCCCGCGGAGGGTTGCTCCGGGGCCGGCGGACCGGCGTCGACCGGGCGCCCGGGGGGTGCTTCGGTGCTGTCGGTGCTGGGTGTCGGGGGTGCTGACGAGTGGTGCGCTGCGGGCATCACCGCTCCGTTCCGCGTCAACGTGGGTGGGCGGATGGCTGTGGGGAGGTGGGTCGTGCGCGGGTGTGCCTGTGGGGCGTACCGCAGGAGCCTTCCCACCCTATTCGGGTGGGCAATCCGGCACTTTGTTAACTACCCACGCCTTTGTCTGCGCACAAGACCGGCCCCGTTCCGGACGAGCGGGGCCGATGCTGGCAGGGGCTGGAGAAGGGGCCGCGACCACCGCGGGACCACGAGGAGTTCGTTCGGTGAACCGGGGCCCCGACCGCAGACCTTCCCGGACACAGTGCCCGCCACCGGGGCAGGGCCGCCCCCGCCGGGACGCCGGCGCACGGGGTGCCGGAGGCGGTCCGCACGCCGGTCCGGACGGCTAACCCCCGCGGTGAGGTGCCGCAAAGATGGCCGATTTTCGCCCCATGATCCCCGGTGCGTCGGGCTGTCCGGCCGCCGGGGAGGCCCCGTGTGGTGCGGTGCGAAACGCCGTAAGGACGTGTGTGCGGGCAGAATCGGCCAAATCCCTCATGAAGGACGGACGAAGGTCGTTCCGGGCACGCGCGCGGAGTCGGCCACGGCGACGCCGGGTAGCCACTACCGTCGACACCGATGACGGGGCGCACACCGCTGTGCGTCCTTCTCCGCACGCTGACGAGGTGGAATGTGAAGGCGATCCGTCGATTCACCGTCCGACCCGTTCTCCCCGGACCGCTCAGGCCGCTCAGCGACCTGGCGCGCAATCTGCGCTGGTCCTGGCATACGGAGACACGCGAGCTGTTCCAGTCCGTCGATCCGGAACGGTGGGCCGCGTCGGGCGGTGACCCGGTACGGCTGCTGGGCAGCGTCCCGCCCGCGCGCCTCGCCGAGCTGGCCGAGGACCGCCGCTTCCTGCGCCGGCTGACCACCGTCGCCGGCGATCTCGACGACTACGTCACGGGGGACCGCTGGTACCAGGCGCACTCCGGCGACCTGCCCGCCGCCGTCGCCTACTTCTCCCCGGAGTTCGGCATCACGGCCGCCCTGCCGCAGTACTCCGGCGGCCTCGGCATCCTGGCCGGCGACCACCTCAAGGCGGCCAGCGACCTCGGCGTACCGCTGATCGGGGTGGGGCTGCTCTACCGGCACGGCTACTTCCGGCAGACCCTCTCCCGGGACGGCTGGCAGCAGGAGCACTACCCGGTCCTCGACCCCAACGAGCTGCCGCTGGTCCTGCTCAAGGAGGAGGACGACGCGCCCGCCCAGGTCACCCTGGCCCTGCCCGGCGGGCGGCAGTTGCGCGCCCGGATCTGGCTGGCCCAGGTCGGCCGGGTGCCGCTGCTGCTGCTCGACTCGGACGTCGAGGAGAACGACCTCGGCGAACGGGGGGTGACCGACCGGCTGTACGGCGGGGGCAGCGAGCACCGGCTGCTCCAGGAGATGCTGCTCGGCATAGGGGGTGTGCGCGCCGTGCGGACGTACTGCCGGCTCACCGGGCACCCCGAGCCCGAGGTCTTCCACACCAACGAGGGGCACGCCGGTTTCCTGGGCCTCGAACGCATCGCCGAACTCTGTGACAGTGGACTGGACTTCGACTCGGGGCTGGAGGCGGTCCGGGCCGGCACCGTCTTCACCACCCACACGCCCGTCCCGGCCGGCATCGACCGCTTCGACCGCGAGCTGGTCGCCCGGCACTTCGGGCCCGACGCCGAACTCCCGCGCATCGACGTCGAGCGGATCCTCCAGCTCGGCATGGAGACCTATCCGGGCGGCGAGCCCAACCTGTTCAACATGGCCGTGATGGGCCTGCGCCTGGCCCAGCGCGCCAACGGCGTCTCGCTGCTGCACGGCAACGTCAGCCGGGAGATGTTCTCCGGGCTGTGGCCGGGCTTCGACGCCGACGAGGTCCCGATCACCTCCGTCACCAACGGGGTGCACGCCCCGACCTGGATCGCCCCCGAGGTCTTCCGGCTCGGCGCCCGGCAGGTCGGCGCGCAGCGCGCCGAGGACGCCTTCACCGGCGGTGGCGAGGAGCGCTGGGAGGCCGTCGCCGACATCCCCGGCCAGGACGTCTGGGAGCTGCGCCGCACCCTGCGGGAGCAGCTGGTGACCGAGGTGCGGCAGCGGCTGCGGGCCTCCTGGCGGCAGCGCGGGGCCGGCACGGCCGAGCTGGGCTGGATCGACGGCGTGCTCGACCCGGACGTCCTCACCATCGGCTTCGCGCGGCGCGTCCCGTCGTACAAGCGGCTGACGCTGATGCTGCGGGACCGGGACCGGCTGATGGACCTGCTGCTGCACCCGGAGCGGCCGGTCCAGGTCGTCGTCGCGGGCAAGGCGCACCCGGCCGACGAGGGCGGCAAGCGGCTGATCCAGGAACTGGTGCGGTTCGCCGACGACCCGCGGGTGCGGCACCGGATCGTGTTCCTGCCCGACTACGGCATGGCGATGGCGCAGAAGCTCTACCCGGGCTGCGACATCTGGCTGAACAACCCGCTGCGCCCCCTGGAGGCCTGCGGCACCAGCGGCATGAAGGCGGCGCTCAACGGCTGCCTCAACCTCTCCGTGCTGGACGGCTGGTGGGACGAGTGGTTCCAGCCCGACTTCGGCTGGGCGATCCCGACGGCCGACGGGGCGGGCACCGACCCCGACCGCCGCGACGACATCGAGGCGGCGGCGCTGTACGACCTGCTGGAACAGCGGATCACCCCGCGCTTCTACGAGCGCGGCCCGGACGGCCTGCCCGACCGCTGGATCGAGATGGTCCGCCAGACGCTGATGCTGCTCGGCCCGAAGGTGCTGGCCGGCCGGATGGTCGGCGAGTACGTCGAGCGGCTGTACGCCCCCGCGGCCCGCGCCCACCGCACGATGGACCCGGACTCGGCGCGCGAACTGGCCGGGTGGAAGGCGAGGCTGCGCCGGTCCTGGCACGGCGTGCGGGTCGACCACGTGGAGACCTCGGCCGCCCGGGCGACCGCCGAGCTCGGCTCGACCCTCACCCTCCGGGTCCGCGTCGCCCTCGGCGACCTGGCCCCCGACGACGTGGAGGTGCAGGCGGTCTCCGGCCGCGTCGACTCCGAGGACCGCATCGCCGACGCCACGACGGTCCCGCTGAAACCGGCGGGCGGGCCGGACCTCGACGGGCGGTGGGTGTACGAGGGCCCGCTGTCCCTCGACCGGACCGGGCCGTACGGCTACACGGTGCGCGTCCTGCCCGCGCACCGGCTGCTGGCGACCAGCGCCGAGCCGGGGCTGGTGGCGGTGCCGTCGCAGGACGCGGTGGAGGGGGCGGGGGTGCTGCTGCGGTGAGGCCGGGCCGGCCCGGTCCGCCCCGCGGCTGAGGACGGGACCGTCCGGGCCGGCGCGGGGGTCCGGGGGCGGCGGCCCCCGGGCTCCCCGCTCACTCCAGCCCGGCGCACAGCCTGCGCAGCGTGCCGCCGCACCGCCGGGCGAACGCCGCCTGCAGGCCCCGGCCCGCCGCCCCGCCCGCCCGGGCGTACCAGGCGGCGGGCCGGCTGAACGACGACACCGTGAGCCAGACCGTGCCGTCTCCCGTCCGCTCCACGACGAACGCCTCCTCGCCGCACTCCGGGTGACCGGGCAGGGTGCCGTACGCCCAGCCCGCGCGGCGGTACTCCGACACCGTCCAGACAACCCGGCAGGGGGCCTTGATCAGGCCGGCGAGGGTGACGGTGACGTCGACGCCGGGGGCGGCGCGGTCGGCGGTGGCCTCGACGCCCACGCCGCTCGCGCGGTGCATCTCCCAGGTGAACGCCGCCTCGGCGGCCCGGCGGAACACCCGTTCGCCCTCGCCGAGGCGGGTCCGCACGTGCAGCGGGTGGAAACCGGGCGGGCAGAAGCCCGTCTCCCGGGTCGCGCCGACATCCTCGTACGTGAACGACATGCGGCCAAGCGTAGGGCGGCACCCGGCGCCGCCCGCGCGCCGGGTGCCGCCGTCACGGACCGGTGCGGACGGACCCGGCAGACCCGGACGGGCCTACGGGAACGTCAGCTGCCAGCTGTTGACGTAGCCGGTGTCCCGCGTCGCCTGGTCCTGCACCCGCAGCTGCCAGGTGCCGTTGGCGGCCTCGGCGGAGGCGTCGACGGTGTAGGTGGTGTTCACGTCGTCCGCCGAGTCGGAGGAGCTGAAGTTCTTCAGGCGGTACGCCGTCCCGTCCGGGGCCAGCAGGTCGATCACCAGGTCGCCGCGCCAGGTGTGCACGATGTCCACGCCGACCTGGAGGCCGGCCGGGGCGTTGCCCGCCCGGCCGGACACGGTGATCGAGGAGGTCACGGCGGCGCCGTTGTCCGGGATCGACACATCGGCGGCGTTCTCGAAGGAGGTGCCGCCGCCCGGGCCGCCGGGCCGCGCACCGACCGCGACGCCCGCCCACGCGTCCTGCACCGCCTTGTACTCGGCGCTCGTGGTGCCGTACAGCTCGCCGGCGACCGCCAGGGTGCCGGTGCGGGCGGCCGCGTAGTTGGTGGTGGACGTGAACTTGGTGGTGAGCGCCCTGAACCAGATCTGCTCCGCCTTCGCCCGGCCGATGCCGGTGACCGGCAGCCCGTCCGCGGTCGGCGAGTTGTAGCTGACGCCGTTGATCGTCCTGGCGCCGCTGCCCTCGCTCAGCAGGTAGAAGAAGTGGTTCGCCGGGCCGGAGGAGTAGTGCACGTCGATCGAGCCGATGCCCGAGTACCAGGTGTCCTTCGACGAGCCGTCCTTGCTCGGCTGGTCCATGTAGCGCAGCGGGGTGCCGTCGCCGTTGATGTCGATCTCCTCGCCGATGAGGTAGTCACCGACGTCCGAGGAGTTGTCGGCGTGGAACTCGACGGCCGCGCCGAGGATGTCGGAGGTCGCCTCGTTCAGGCCGCCGGACTCGCCGCTGTAGACGAGCTTCGCGGTCGCCGACGTCAGGCCGTGGGTCATCTCGTGGGCGGCCACGTCGATCGAGGTGAGCGGGTTGGCGTTGCCGGAGCCGTCGCCGTAGGTCATGCAGAAGCAGCTGTCGGACCAGAACGCGTTGACGTAGTTGTTGCCGTAGTGGACCCGGGAGTAGGCCCCGACGCCGTCGCCGCGGATGCCGTTGCGGCCGTGCACGTTCCTGTAGTAGTCCCAGGTCAGCGCGGCCCCGTAGTGGGCGTCCGCGGCGGCCGACTCCAGGTTGGACGGGGTGCCGTCGCCCCACACGTCGTCCGCGCCGGAGAAGAGCGTGCCGGTGCCGGAGGTGCCGCGGTTGAGGTTGTACGTGCGGTGGTTGCCGCGGGCGCCGTCGGTGAGGGTGTACGCCGAGCCGGACTGGGCCGTGGTGAGCGGGACCGTGCCGCTGTAGACGGTGTGCCCGGTGCCGTTGCGCACCGCCTGGTACGCCCAGAGCCTCTCGCCGGTGGTGGCGTCGGTGACGACGTGCAGTTCCTGCGGGGTGCCGTCGTGCCGGAGGCCGCCGACGACCGTCTCGTAGGCGAGGGCGGGCGTGCCGCTCGCGGCCCAGACGACCTTGCGGGGCCCGCCGCTGACGTCGGGGCGGCCGGCCTGCTCGGCGCGGGCGGCACCGAGTGCCTGCCGCTCCGCCTGGCCGGCCGCGACCGCGGGGGTGAGCGAGGGAACCGTGATGGCGGCGCGGGTCGCCCTGGTGACGGCCTCGGTGCGGCCGTCCCCGGCCGTCGCGACGACCAGGTCGCCGCCGAGCACCGGCAGGCCGGCGTAGGTCCGCTCGTAGCGGGTGTGGACCGTGCCGTCGGCGTCCTTGACGACGTCCCGGACCACGAGCCGCTCCTGCGCGCCCAGGTTCAGCTCCTGGGCCGTCGCCGCCTTCTGGGCGTCCGCCTCGCGGATCAGCGCCGTGCGCTGGGCCGGGGTGAGCTTCACCGGCAGGGCGCCCGGGTCCGCCTGGGCCGGCGCGGCCGGCGCCCGCTCCGGGGTGGCGGCCGCGGCGCCGGACTGCACGGCGGCGGCGAGGAACGCGGCGACGCCCGCCAGGGCGACGGCCGCCGCGCGGGGGGCGCGTCTGTGGGAGGAACCGTTGCTCGATGAGGAACTGCTGCTCAACACTGACTCCTTCTGCGTGGCCGCGGGTCGCGCGGCCAGGGAGGATCCGGACGGCGGGTGGGCCGTCCGGGCAGAACGCGAGAGAAGGTGCACGCGGCCACGGGCGCGCCACAGCGACGTGGAGGTGGGGTTGCTGTGAAGTGGCCGTGAGAAGCGTGACACCGCCGGGCTGGATTGTCAGGGGCGCGTCAATAGTTTGGCCGGAAATCGTTCGTTGTCCGGGAGTTCACGTTCGGTATACGAACATCGCGCGGTAACACGGGCGTTCACCGCGTCGGCCCCCCGTGCCAGGTCCGCCACAGCCGGGCGTAGGCCCCGTCCGCCGCCACCAGCTCCTCGTGCGGGCCGAGTTCGGTGATGCGCCCGGACTCCATCACCGCCACCCGGTCCGCGTCGTGCGCGGTGTGCAGCCGGTGCGCGATGGCGACGACCGTGCGGCCCTCGAGCACCGCGGCCAGGGCGCGCTCGGTGTGCCGGGCGGTCGCCGGGTCGAGCAGCGCGGTGGCCTCGTCGAGGACCAGGGTGTGCGGGTCGGCCAGCACGACCCGGGCGAGAGCGAGTTGCTGGGCCTGCGAGCCGTCCGTGCGGCAGCCTCCCGCCCCCAGCCCGGTGTCGAGGCCGGCGGGCAGCGCGCGCACCCAGCCGGCGGCGCCGACCGCGCCGAGCGCGGCCCACACCTGCTCGTCCGTGGCGGCCGGTTCGGCGATCAGCAGGTTGTCGCGGACCGAGCCGAGGAAGACGTGGTGCTCCTGGGTCACCAGCACGACCTGGCGGCGCAGCCGCTCCGGTCCCAGCGCGGCGACCGGCACCCCGCCCACCGTCACCCGGCCCGCGTCCGGCGCGTCGACGCCGGCCAGCAGCCTGCCCAGCGTGGACTTGCCCGCGCCGGACGGGCCGACCACCGCGAGCCGTTCCCCGGGCCGGATCGTCAGGTCGACGCCGCGCAGCACCTCGCCGCCCCGGTCGTAGGCGTAGCGGACGCCGGACACGTCGATGCGGTGGCCGGCCGGGTCGGGGCAGCCGGCCGCGGCCGCCCGGGGTGCCATCACCAGCCCCTCCACCCGGGCGAAGGAGGCGTTGCTCATCTGCAACTGCTCGACCCGGACCAGGAGCACGTCCAGCGGCTCGGTCACCTGCCGCAGGTACAGCGCGGCCGCCACCACCGCCCCCAGGGTCACCGCCCCCCGTTCGAGCAGGAAGCCGCCCACCAGCAGCGCGCCCACCACCGGGAAGGCGTACGCGAAGTCGGCGGCCGGGAAGAACACGCTGCGCAGCCCCAGCGTGTGGAGCCGGGTGCGCCGCGCCTCGGCCAGCGCGTCGCGGCTCGCGGCGGTCCGGCGCGCCTGGAGCCCGAACGCCTCGACGGTGCGGGCGCCGTCCGCGGTGGCCGCGAGCACCTCCGCGACGTCCGAGGTGGCCGCGCCCTCCGCCAGGTAGGCGGAGCGCGCCCGGCGCAGGTACCAGCGCAGCGGGAACCAGATGCCGAGCCAGCCCAGCAGCGCGCAGGCGCCCAGCAGCGGATCCAGCGCGAGCACCGCCCCGCACAGGAACAGCACCTGCAACGAGGCGATGAGCAGCTCGGGCCCGGCGTCCCGCAGGGTGGTGCCGACGGTGGTGACGTCGGCGGTGCCCCGGGCCGTCAGGTCGCCGGTCCCGGCCCGTTCCACCACCGACGCGGGCAGCGCCAGCGCCCGGTCGACGAACCGCTCCCGGATCCGCGCCAGGGTCCGCTCCCCGAACCGGTGCCCGGCGTACCGCGCCCACCGGGACAGCAGCAACTGCGCCAGCGCGCACCCCAGGAGCGCGAGCGCCAGCCGGTCGACGACGTCGACGCCGCGGCCGGACCGCACCTCGTCGACGATCCGCCCCAGCAGCCACGGTCCGGCCAGTCCCACCCCGGCGGCCAGCGCGTTCAGCGCCAGGACGGCGGCGAACGCCCGGCCGTCCGCCCGGACCAGCCCCGCCATGGCCCGCCGCACCTCGGCCGGCCCGGCGACGGGCAGCCGGCCCGCGGGGTCCGCCGGGACGGCCGACGGGGTCCTGGACGTCATCGCACGGCCTCCTCGGGGTCCGCGTCGGTCTGCGCGTCCCGCGCCACCAGCGCCCGGTACCCCAGGGCGCGCCCGAGCAGCTCCGCGTGGCTCCCCTGGGCCGCGACCTTGCCGTCGGTCAGGAAGTACACGGTGTCCGCCCGGTCCAGCAGCAGCGGCGAGGTGGTGGTGACGACGGTCGTGCGGCCCGCGCGCGCGTGCCGCAGCCGCTCCGCCACCACCGCCTCGGTGTGCGCGTCCAGCGCGGACGTCGGCTCGACCAGGAGCAGCACCTCGGGGCGGGCCAGCAGCGCCCGCGCCAGCCGCACCCGCTGCTGCTGCCCGCCGGAGAGGTTGCGGCCCTGCGCGTCGACGCGCGAGTCGAGCCCGTCCGGCAGCCCGCGCACGACGTCGTCGGCCGCGGCGGCGTGCACCGCCCGGGCGACGGCCCGGTCGTCGTCGGCGGTGCGCCGCCCGAGGACCACCTCCCGCAGGGTGCCGGCGAACAGGTCGGCCTCGGGGTCCGCGACCAGGATCCGGTCCCGCACCTGGGCGAGGGCGATCTCGTCCAGCCGTGTGCCGCCCCAGGTGGCCTCCGAGGGGGTGTGGCGGCCGAGCCGGTCGACGATCCGCGCCGCGTCGGCGGGCCGCGCGCAGGCGAGCGCGGTCAGCCGCCCCGGCAGCACCCGCACGCCCGACTCCGGGTCGTGCAGCGCGGACGGCTCGGCCGGGGCGTCGAGCGTCCCGCCGCCGTCCAGCGGGTCGAGCCGCAGGAACCGTACGACCCGCCGCGCGGCCACCAGGCCGCGGCCGATCTGCCGGCCGAACTCCAGGACGTACGACACCGGCGTCACCAGCACCGCGACATAGCCGTACACCGACACCAGCTCGCCCATCGTGATGTCCCCGCGGGCCGCCAGCCGGGCCGCGAGCCAGGTGACCACGGCCAGGAACACCGTCGGCAGGCCCAGACCCAGCGCCTGGATCCAGCTGGTCACCGCGCCGACCCGGTACCCCTCGGCGCGCAGCTGCCCGGAGTCGCGGCGGAAGGCCCCGGCGACCACTTCCCCGCCGCCGAGCCCGGCCAGCACGCGCAGCCCGCCGGCCAGGTCGCCGATGCGCGCGGTCAGCGCGCCCTGCCGTTCCCGGTAGGCCGTCTCGGTGCGCTGGAGCCGGCCCATCAGCGGACCCGCGAGCACCCCGGTCAGCGGCACGCCCAGCAGCACCACGGCGGCCAGCGGCGCGGACACCGTGAGCAGCAGGGCGGCGACGGTGGCGTACCCGGCGAGCGCGCCGGCCCCCGGGCCGACGAAGGTCAGCGAGGTGGCCACGGTCTGCACGTCGCCCACGCCGATGGTGACGACCTCCCCGGCCGCGACCTGCCGGCGCAGCGAGCTCCCGAGCCGGACCGCCTGCCCGACGACGACCTTGACCGTACGGAAGGTGGCGTCCATCCGCAGCCGGGTCATCGTGCGGTGCCGGGCGATGTTCAGCCAGGCGTTGAGCGCCCCGGCCGCCAGCACGGCCGCCGCCCAGCCGAGCAGTGCCCCGCGGTCACCGGGCTCCAGCCCGTCGTCGATCGCGCGGGCGAGCAGCCAGGGCACCACCGCGGGCATCGCCAGCGACACGGTGCCCAGCAGCGCCCCGGCGGCCGACCGGCCCGGCTGGCTGCGCACCAGCCACCACAGGTAGCGGGCGGGACCGCGGCTGTCGGGTGTGCCGGGATCCTCGTACGCGTCGATCATGCGCCCCTCCGCCTGCTCCCGTCGGATACGGCCGACCATGTGGCCGGCCGTCACGGTGGTCCATGGACGTCCGTCACCGGAGCCGCGGAACGCCACGCGCACCCCGCGGGGGCCGCCTCCGGGGCCCGGCGGCGGCGCTCGGCGGGCCCGTGCCGGAGGAACACGTGCCGGGCAGCGTCTCCTGCGGCACCTGCGTGCGCCACCGGCCCGGCGTCGGCCTGCCGTTCGAGGCCGTCCCGGTGCGGAACAGCCTGTGCGCCTCGCAGACGGCCGGCGCCGTCCGCTGCCTCGACCCGTGCAGCGGCCACCCCTTCGCCGGCACCCGCCGGTACGTCGAGGACGCCGGCCTCGCCCCGGACGGCCTCCGTGCCGCCCCGGAGCCCAACGCCCGCGCCGTCCGCCCCCGCCCGGACGCGCTGCCGAGGCGCCGGCGCCGCTGACCCGGCCCGGCGCGGGCCGGCGGCGGGCCGCCCCCTCACGCCAGACTGTCCCGCCACGCCCGGTGCAGCCCCGCGAACCGTCCCGTCCCCCCGACGAGTTCGGCCGGGGGGCCGTCCTCCACGATCCGGCCGCGCTCCATCACCAGCACCCGGTCCGCGATCTCCACGGTGGACAGCCGGTGCGCGATCACCACGGCCGTACGGCCCCTCAGCACGGTCGCCATCGCCCGCTGCACCGCCCGCTCGCCCGGCACGTCCAGCGAGCTGGTCGCCTCGTCGAGGATCAGCACCGCCGGGTCGGCGAGCAGCGCCCGCGCGAAGGCGACCAGCTGACGCTGCCCGGCGGAGATGCGGCCGCCCCGCTTGCGCACGTCCGTGTCGTACCCGTCGGGCAGCGCGGCGACGAAGTCGTGGGCGCCGATCGCCTGCGCGGCCGCCTCGATCTCCGCACGGCTCGCGTCCGGCCGCCCGATGGCGATGTTCTCGGCGACCGTGCCGGAGAACAGGAACGACTCCTGCGTCACCATCACCACCCCGCGCCGCAGCTCCGGCACGGCCAGCTCGCGCAGGTCGACCCCGTCGAGCAGCACCCGCCCGTCGCTCGGGTCGTAGAAGCGGGCCAGCAGCTTGGCCAGCGTCGACTTGCCCGCGCCGGTGGAGCCGACCACCGCGACCGTCTGCCCGGCCGGGATCGTGAGGTCGAAGCGGGGCAGCACCTCGCCGCCGGTGCGGTAGGCGAAGCGGACGCCGTCGAAGACCACCTCGCGGCCGGGGTGCGCGCAGGCCCGGGGCGGCAGCTCCCGGGGCACCGACGGCTCCGGCACCGACGGCGTCTGGGCGAGCAGCCCGGCGATCTTCTCCAGCGAGGCCGCCGCCGACTGGTAGGAGTTCAGGAACATGCCGAACCGGTCGATCGGGTCGTACATCCGCCGCAGGTACAGCACCGCCGCCGCCAGCACGCCCAGCGCCAGCGTGCCGTCCGCGACCCGGTGGGCGCCCCAGAGCACGATCAGCGCGACCGCCGTGTTGCCCACGATCCGCGCGCCGACGACATAGCGGGCCATCTCCAGCAGCGCGTCGCCGTTGGTCCGCTCGTGCCGCCGGTTCAGCACCCGGAACCCGGCGTCGTTGACGCCCTCCCGGCGGAACGCGCGCACCGGGCGGATGCCGTTCATCGTCTCCACGAACTTCACGATCACCGCGGCGGCCGCCGTCGACCGCGTGGCGTACACCCGCCGCGCCCGCCGCTGGTACACCCGCATCAGCCACCACAGCGGCCCGAACGACGCCACCGCGACCGCACCGAGGCCCAGATCCAGCCAGAGCAGGATCGTCGCCACGTACACACAGGACAGGATCACCGTCACCAGTTCCTGGAGGCCCTCCTCCAGCAGCTCGCGCAGCGACTCGACGTCCGTGGTGGAGCGGGAGATCAGCCGGCCGGAGGTGTAGCGCTCGTGGAAGTCGACGCTCAGCGCCTGCGCGTGCCGGAAGATCCGGCCGCGCAGGTCGAGCAGCACGTCCTGGCTGACCCGGGCGGAGGTGACGACGAAGGCGTACCGCAGCCCGCCGGAGGCGACCGCGCACAGCAGGTATCCGGCCGCCACCGCGATCAGCGGCCCCTGGTCGTGGGCGCGCAAGGCGGGCACGGCGTCGTCGATGGCGTACGCCACCAGCAGCGGACCCGCCTGCACGGCCGCCTGCTGGAGCAGCAGCAGGAGCGTGGTCAGGGCCACCCGGGCCCGCATCGGCGCGAGCAGGGACCGCAGCAGGGCCCCGGTGGCGCCCGGCGGGGCGGGCAGGGCGTCCTTGTCGAACGGGTCGTCGGCGCCGGCCGGCGCGGTCGCTTCGGCGTCGGCGTCGGCGGCGGGAGCGGAGGTGGCGGAGGTGGCGGAGGTGGCGGAGGGGGTCGCGGTCATCGGGAAGCCTCCCGTTTTGTCCCGGACATCAGGTGGGCGTACTCGGCGTGGTCGCGCAGCAGTTCGTGGTGGGTGCCGACGGCCGTGATCCGGCCGTCGGACAGCAGGGCGACCCGGTCGGCGAGCAGCACCGTGGACGGGCGGTGCGCCACGATCAGCGCGGTGGTGCCGGCCAGCACCTCCCGCAGCGCCGCCTCCACGGCGGCCTCGGTGTGCACGTCCAGCGCCGACAGCGGGTCGTCCAGCACCAGGAACCGCGGCCGCCCCACGACCGCCCGGGCCAGTGCCAGCCGCTGCCGCTGACCGCCGGACAGGCTGAGCCCCTGCTCGCCGACCTGGGTGTCCGCGCCCTGCGGCAGGCCGTGGACGAAGTCGGCCTGGGCGACGGACAGGGCGCGCTCCAGTTCGGCGGCTCCGGCCTCGCCGGGGGCGCCCATCAGGACGTTCTCCGCGACGCTCGCCGAGAACAGCGTCGGCTCCTCGAAGGCGACGGCGACCTGGGCGCGCAGTTCCCGCCGGGACAGGGCGGTGATGTCCACGCCGTCCAGGGTGATCCGCCCCGAGGTCACCTCGTGCAGCCGGGGCACGAGCGCGGTCAGCGTGGTCTTGCCGCTGCCGGTCGCGCCGACGAGGGCCATCGACTCGCCGGGACGGATGTGCAGGTCGACGTGGCGCAGCACGGGCGGGGCGCCGGCGGGGGCGTCGGGGTAGCGGAAGCCGACGCCGTGGAAGCGCAGTCCCCGCTCGGCCGAGACCTCCCGCGCGGTGCCGGCCGGGGCGGTGGCCGTCTCCGGCTCCGCGTCCATCACCTCGCAGTACCGCTCCGTCGCCGTCGCCGCCTCCTGGCTCATCGCCAGCAGGAACCCGATCGAGTCGACGGGCCAGCGCAGGGCGAGCGCCGTGGACAGGAAGGCCACCAGCGTGCCGGCCGACAGCCGGCCGTCCGCCACCCGCACGGCCCCCAGCACCAGGGCCGCCCCGATGGCCACCTCGGGCAGCGTCACGATGACGCCCGTGATCGTCGCCAGCAGCCGGGCCTTGCGCAGCTCCGTCCCCCGCAGCGTGCGCGACAGCTCCCGGAACGCCAGCGCCTGACTGCGGTGCCGGCCGAACCCCTTGACGACGCGGATGCCGAGCACGCCCTCCTCGACGACCGTGGTCAGGTCACCGCCCTGGTCCTGCGCGCGCCGGGCCACCCCGGCGTACCGCTGCTCGAAGACCACGCAGCTGACGATCACCGGCACGGCCGGCCCCAGGACCACCAGGCCCAGCGTCAGGTCCTGCCCCAGCATGATGATCACGCCGACCAGGATCGTCACCCCGTTGACCAGCAGGAAGGTCAGCGGAAAGGCGAGGAACATGCGCAGCAGCATCAGGTCGGCGGTGCCCCGGGACAGCAACTGCCCCGAGGCCCAGCGGTCGTGGAACGCCACCGGCAGCCGTTGCAGGTGCCGGTACAGATCCGCCCGCATCGCCGCCTCGACCCCGGCCAGCGGGCGCGCCACCAGCCACCGCCGCAGCCCGAACAGCAGCGCCTCGGCCAGCCCGAGCAGCAGCAGGAACAGCGCGCCGAGCCACACGCCCGCCGGGTCCCGGCCGGCGACCGGCCCGTCCACGAGCCACTTGAGCACCAGCGGGATCACCAGGCCGACGCAGGAGGCGACGATCGCCACGAACGCGGCGGTGAACAGACGGGCCCGCACCGGCCTGACGTAGGGCCACAGGCGCAGCAGCGAGCGGACGGCGGAACGGTCTCGGGTCGTGGCGGCACGTGTCGTCGGCATCGGGAGCGAGCCTACGGACCGGCACGGACGGCGCCTACCGGGTTTTGGCCGGACCGCGGTCCGCCGATGGTCCTACGACCTGCGGGTTCGGGCGGTCCCGCGGGCCGGGCCGCGCCCGCGGACCACGTCTGCGCGTCACGCCTGGGGGTGACCCCGCCGGATCATGCCTCCGGCTGGGGCGGCAGACCGGCCGCGATCCGCTCCCAGGACGCCTGCGGCGCGGCCGGCGGCTCCGGGCGGTGCCGGCCGGGCCGCGCCGGGGCCGACGGTCCGGCCCGGGAGTTCACGGACCGGCAACAGGCGCCTCAGCCGACCCGCAGCAGCAGCACCGACCGGGCCGGCACCGTGATCGCCCGCCCCGCGGGGTGGGTCACCCCGGGCGCCGCCTCCTGCTCCTCGCACGACGTGTCGACGACCACCTCGTACCGCTCCGCCCACGGCGGCCCCGGCAGGACGAAGCTGACGGGCCGCTCCCCGGCGTGCAGCACGGCGAGGAAGCTGTCGTCGAGGATCGGCGCCCCCCGCTCGTCGCGGCCCGGGATGTCCCGCCCGGACAGGTACATGCCGAGCGTGGCGGCGGGCGCGTACCAGTCCCGCTCGGTCATCTCCGTGCCCCGCGCGGTGAACCACGCCAGGTCGCGCAGCCCGTCCGCGGAGTGCGCCCGGCCGGAGAAGAACGCCCGCCGTCGCAGCACCGGGTGCCGGTGCCGCAGGGCGATCAGCCGGGACGTCAGGTCGCACAGCGCCTTCCAGCCCGGCTCCCGCAGCAGCCCCCAGTCCACCCAGCTGATCTCGTTGTCCTGGCAGTACGCGTTGTTGTTGCCCCGCTGCGTGCGCCCCAGCTCGTCGCCCGCGACCAGCATCGGCACGCCCGTCGACAGCAGCAGCGTGGTCAGCAGGTTGCGCAGCTGCCGCCGCCGCAGCTCCCGCACCCGCTCGTCGCCGGTCTCGCCCTCCGCCCCGCAGTTCCAGGCGCGGTTGTCGTCCGTGCCGTCCCGGTTGCCCTCGCCGTTCGCCTCGTTGTGCTTGCGCTCGTAGGAGACGAGGTCCCGGAGCGTGAAACCGTCGTGCGCGGTGACGAAGTTGACCGAGGCGTACGGCCGCCGGCCGCCCCAGGCGTAGAGGTCGCTGGAGCCCGACAGCCGGTACCCCATCTCCCGCACGTCGGGCAGCGCGTGCCGCCAGAAGTCCCGCACGGCGTCGCGGTAGCGGTCGTTCCACTCCGTCCACAGGGGTGGGAAGGCGCCCACCTGGTAGCCGCCGGACCCCACGTCCCACGGCTCGGCGATCAGCTTCACCCGGCGCAGCACCGGGTCCTGCGCGATGACGGCGAGGAACGGTGACAGCATGTCCACGTCGTGCATGGACCGGGCCAGCGCCGCCGCCAGGTCGAAGCGGAAGCCGTCCACGCCCATCTCCGTCACCCAGTAGCGCAGCGAGTCGGTGATGAGCCGCAGCACGTGCGGCTGGACGACGTGCAGCGTGTTGCCGCAGCCGGTGTAGTCGGCGTAGCGGCGGGCGTCGGACTGCAACCGGTAGTAGCCGCGGTTGTCGATGCCCTTCAGGGACAGCGTCGGGCCGAGCTCGCCCGCCTCCGCCGTGTGGTTGTAGACCACGTCGAGGATGACCTCGATGCCGGCCGCGTGCAGCGCGCGCACCATCCGCTTGAACTCGCCGACCTGCTGCCCGCGGGTGCCGGACGCGGCGTACCCGGCGTGCGGGGCGAAGTAGCCGATGGAGTTGTAGCCCCAGTAGTTCCCCAGGCCCCGGCGCAGCAGGTGGTCCTCGTGCGCGTACTGGTGCACGGGCAGCAGTTCGACGGCCGTGACGCCCAGCCGCGTCAGGTGCTCGACCGCCGCCGGATGGGCCAGGCCCGCGTAGGTGCCGCGCAGCTCCTCGGGGATGCCGGGGTGCAGCCGGGTGAAGCCGCGCACGTGCAGCTCGTAGATCACCGAGTCCGCCCACGGCGTCTTCGGGCGGCGGTCGTCCGACCAGTCGTCGTCGTCGTGGACGACGACGCCCTTGGGGACGAACGGCGCCGAGTCCCGCTCGTCCCGCACGGTGTCCGCGACCTGCTGCTGGGGCCAGTCCCGGACGTGCCCGTAGACCTCCGGCGGCAGGCCGAAGTCGCCGTCCACCGCGCGCGCGTACGGGTCGAGCAGCAGCTTCGCCGGGTTCCAGCGGCCGCCGGTCCACGGATCCCAGCGGCCGTGCACCCGGTAGCCGTAGCGCTGCCCCGGCATCACCCCCGGCACGAAGCCGTGCCATATCTCGTGGGTCAGCTCGGTCAGGCGGTGGCGGCGCTCGGTGCCCTCCTCGTCGAACAGGCACAGCTCGACGGCCTCCGCCCCGCCCGCCCACAGCGCGAAGTTGGTCCCGGCCACCCCGTCCGGGCCGACCCGGAACCGGGCCCCCAGCGGGGTCGCCGAACCCGGCCGCACCGGCACCGCGGCGGCCGGTGCCGCCCGCGGCGCGCCGTTCACCGCGGCGGCCGGGCGTCCGCCCTGCCCGGCCACCGTCTCCTGCTCGGCTGCGCTGGACACCTGTCAGCCTCCCGCGGCTCGTCACGACGACATCGGCCGGGGCGCGGCGTCCCGTCCGCGACCCCGGCCCGTCGTCCTCCCCCCTGTTCTGCCCAGAGCTCGGGTCGCACTCACGTTTCCCCAGGGCGGCCCCGGTCGTTGGACACGTTTGTGAGACACGTACAGAGGAACGCACAGGGGCGCGCGCGGCGCGCGAGGGCCGCACTGGCCGCCGTACTGACATGGGCGGGACTGCTGGCCGGGGTCACCGGCTGCACCACGGACGGGCCGGGCACCCGCGGCGCACCCGGCGCGCCGCGGGCCGCCGAGGACACCATCGCCATCGCGCCGGACGACGGCAGCAAGGGCGTCCGGCCGGGCGAGGAGCTGTCCGTCCGGGTGTCCAGCGGGCGCCTGGAGTCGGTACGGGTCGTCAAGTACCAGGACGCCCAGGAGACGCCGGTGCCCGGCCGGATCTCCGGGGACGGCCGGCGCTGGGACCCCGCCGACGGCAGGCTGGCGCCGGCCGCCCGGTACACCGTCGACGCGGTGGCCGTGGACGGCCGCGGCCACCGCTCCGCCCGGTCCACCGCCTTCACCACCCAGGTCCCCGGGGAACGCTTCATCGCGTACGTCACCCCCGAGCACCGCTCGCTGGTCGGCACCGGCATGATCGTCAGCCTGAGGTTCAACCGGGAGATCGCCGACCGCGCGGCCGTCGAGCGGGCGGTGCGGGTCACCGCGCGACCCGCCGTCGAGATCCGCGCGCACTGGTTCGGCGGCGACCGGCTCGACTTCCGCCCCGAGCGGTACTGGCGGCCCGGCACCGAGGTCACCGTCGACCTGCGGCTGCGCGACGTCGAGGGCGCGCCCGGGGTCTACGGGATGCAGGACAAGGCGGTCGCCTTCACCGTCGGCCGCAGCCAGGTCTCGCTGGTCGACGCGGAGCGGCACACCATGGAGGTACGCCGCGACGGCGAGCTGCTCGGCACCGTGCCGATCACCGCGGGAACACCCAGGAACCCGACGTACAACGGGAAGATGGTGGTCACCGACCTGTACGAGGTGACCCGGATGAACGGCGACACGGTCGGCTTCGGCGGGGAGTACGACATCCCGGACGTCCCGCACGCCATGCGCCTCACCGAGTCCGGCACCTTCCTGCACGGCAACTACTGGGCGTCGCCCGACGCCTTCGGGGAGACCAACGTCAGCCACGGGTGCGTCGGGCTGCGGGACGAGAAGGGCGGCAGCTCGCAGACCCCGGCGGGCTGGTTCTTCGACCGCACCCTGGTCGGGGACGTGGTCGAGGTCGTCAACAGCGACGACAAGAGGGTCGCCGCCGACAACGGGCTCGGCGGGTGGAACATGGCGTGGCAGGAGTGGAAGGCCGGCAGCGCCCGGAGCTGAGCCCGCTGGGGGCGGGCGGCGGCTGGTTGATGTTGGAACGGAACGGTGACCATCGCGCGGCCTCGGCCGCGCCGACCCTGTGGTTACTATGCGCCGAAAGCGCGGGACGCGCAGGGGAGCGGGCCCGACGGGGCCCGGTGGGGGCCCGGTCCGGGGCCCGTTGAGGGGAGAACGACGTGAACGTGCGGCCGGTTTCGGGGGCGTCGGTTGACGCGCGGGTGGGACGGACGGGCCGGGGCCGGGCCGGGCACGGACGCAAGGGGCTGGCGCTGGTCGCCGGTGCGCTGCTGCTGACCGTCACGGCGTGCGCCTCGGGCCCGGAGTCCGGGTCGGGCCCGGAGTCCGGGTCGGGCTCCGGAGCCGGCGCGGAGGCCGGCACGGGCAAGGGCGCGGCCACGGCGGAGAGCAAGCAGTCCGAGGCGGCCGTGACCATAGCGCCCGGGGACGGCGCCTCGTCCGTCGACACCAACGGGGCCCTGAAGGTGACCGCCGCCGGGGGAAAGCTGACCGAGGTCGTCGTCAAGGACGCCAAGGGCACCGAGATAGCCGGGAAGATATCCGAGGACGGCGCCACCTGGACGCCGTCCACCCACCTGGCCGCCGCCACCAGGTACCAGGTGCACGCGGTCGCGAAGGACTCCGCCGGCCGTGCGGCCGCCGAGACCGCCGGCTTCACCACCCTGACGCCGCAGAACACCTTCATCGGCCACTTCACCCCCGAGGACGGCTCGACCGTCGGCGTGGGCATGCCCTTCTCGCTCAACTTCACCCGGGGCATCACCCACCCCGACGAGGTCGAGAAGGCCATCGAGATCAAGACCGAGCCGGCCGTCGACGTCGAGGGCCACTGGTTCGGCAACGACCGGCTCGACTTCCGCCCCGAGAAGTACTGGAAGGCCGGTACCAAGGTCACCGTCCGGCTCAACCTCGACGGCGTCGAGGGCCGCCCCGGCGTCTACGGCGAGCAGGCCAAGACCGTCTCCTTCACCATCGGCCGCGACCAGGTCTCCGTCGTCGACGCCAAGAAGCTCACGATGAAGGTCACGCGGGACGGCAAGGTCGTCAAGACCATCCCGGTCACCACCGGCAAGCCCGGCATGGAGACCTGGAACGGCCAGCTGGTCGTCAGCGAGAAGCACGAGGTCACCCGGATGAACGGCGAGACGGTCGGCTACGGCGGCGAGTACGACATCAAGGACGTGCCGCACGCCCTGCGCCTGACCACCTCGGGCACCTTCCTGCACGGCAACTACTGGGCGAGCGACGCCTTCGGCGGCTACAACGCCAGCCACGGCTGCATCGGGCTGCGCGACGTGCGCGGTGGCTGGGACAAGGACGCACCGGCCGCGTGGTTCTTCGACAACTCGATGGTCGGCGACGTGGTCGTGGTGAAGAACTCCGACGACCGGATCGTGGACCCGGACAACGGGCTCAACGGCTGGAACATGCCGTGGGAGAAGTGGACGGCCTGAGCTGCCGACGCGACGGGCCCGGTGTGACGGACGGCACCGGGCCCGTCGCCGAGCCCCCGATAACCTGCTGGCATGACCGTGAATCTCGAAGTCGCCGAGGGCGTCGGTACCCTGCGCCTCGACCGCCCGCCCATGAACGCGCTGGACATCGCCACGCAGGACCGGCTGAAGGAACTCGCCGAGGAGGCCGCGCGCCGCGACGACGTGCGCGCGGTCGTCGTCTACGGCGGCGAGAAGGTGTTCGCGGCCGGCGCGGACATCAAGGAGATGCAGGACATGGACCACACGGCGATGGTCCTGCGCGCCCGCGCCCTCCAGGACGCGTTCACGGCCGTGGCGCGCATCCCCAAGCCGGTGGTGGCGGCGGTGACGGGCTACGCCCTCGGCGGCGGCTGCGAGCTGGCGCTGTGCGCGGACTACCGCGTCGCCGCGGACAACGCCAGGCTCGGCCAGCCGGAGATCCTGCTCGGCCTGATCCCGGGCGCCGGCGGCACTCAGCGCCTGGCCCGGCTGATCGGCCCGTCCAGGGCCAAGGACCTGATCTTCACCGGCCGGATGGTCAAGGCCGACGAGGCGCTGAGCCTCGGCCTGGTGGACCAGGTGGTCCCGGCGGCCGAGGTGTACGGCACGGCGCACGCGTGGGCGGCGCGGCTGGCGCAGGGCCCCGCGCTCGCGCTGCGGGCGGCGAAGGAGTCGATCGACACCGGCCTGGAGACGGACATCGACACCGGCCTCGCCGTCGAACGGAACTGGTTCGCGGGTCTGTTCGCCACCGAGGACCGGGAGCGCGGGATGCGCAGCTTCGTGGAGGAGGGGCCGGGCAAGGCCAAGTTCCTCTGAGACAGGCGCGTCAGGGCTTGCTCTTGACGCGCTGTCTGATCCGGGTCCCTCGATGGGGCGGTTCGCGGAGGCCGTCGGCCGGCTGTGGGCCCGCCTGTCGAGGGAGTCCGTCCGGTGCCGCCGGCCGACTCCTCGTCGCAGGCCAGGGGGGCTGTCGCCGCCTCCTTCCTGCCTCCGGCATATGCCGGACGGAGTGTTCGGGGCGAGGCTGCGAGGGGGGCGTATTCCGTGGGAACGGCCCCGCGGGGCGCGCCGGGCGGCCATGATGGGGGCATGGCGGGGCTGGAGGGCATCGAACAGCCGCAAGGACGCGGCCGTGCGACCGCGGCGCGCTGGTCGCCGGCGGTCGAGGACGAACGAGCGCTCAAGGCACTGGAGTCGTTCGGCAACCCGACGGAGGCGGAGGTGTCGCTGCCGTCCCGCCCCGAGTCCGCCGCGACCGCGCGCCGGCTCGCCCAGGTCGTCGTCCTGCGTCAGTGGGGCCTGTCCGCCAGGATGACCGAGGACGCCGTCCTGCTCGTCTCCGAACTGGTGGGCAACGCCGTGCGCCACACCGGCGCCCGCGTCTTCGGCCTCCGGATGCGCCGGCGCCGGGGCTGGATCCGCGTCGAGGTCCGCGACCCCTCCCGGGGCCTGCCCTGTCTCATGCCGGTCCACGAGACGGACGTCAGCGGCCGGGGCCTGTACCTCGTCGACATGCTCGCCGACCGCTGGGGGGCGGACCTGCTGCCGCGCGGCAAGACGACCTGGTTCGAGATGAGGGTGGCGGACCGCCAGGAGACGCCCCTGTGCACGGCCACCGCGTCGGCCGCGGACCTGGGCGGTTAATCTGACCTGCGTCAGTACGACGGCAACAGCACGAGACGAGGGGCGGACCGGTGGCGGACATCGAGGAAGCGCGCAAGCAGTTCGAGCGGATCGACACGGACGGTGACGGCCGGATCACCGCCAAGGAGTTCAAGACCGCTCTGGCCCAGGGGGGCGACTGGAACGTCACCGAGGCGGTCGCCGAGGCCATCATCGCCAGCCGCGACCTCGACGGCGACAAGCTCCTGACGTTCGACGAGTTCTGGGCCCACCTGGACAAGTGAGCCCGCCCGAAGGGGCGCCCCTCGCCGGGCGCCCCTTCGGCGTCCGGCGCGGCCGGTTCAAGGCCCGTCCAGCGCCCGCGCCACGAACGCGTCCAGCACCCCCGCCCCCACCTCCACCGTGCGGACGCGGCCCTGCCAGTCGGTGACGGTGTGACCGCGGGCGGCCTCGCGCAGGGCGCGCACCCGCGCGCGGGTGTCCGTGCCGTCCCGCAGTGCCACCGCGGCCAGCGCCGCGCGCGCCCAGTCGTGGGCGGCGTCCAGCCAGGGGGCGGCGGAGCCGCGCAGCGCCCGCGGGACCGTGTCGCGGGCCGAGGCGAGCACCGTGAGGTGCTCGCGCAGGGCGTCCTCGGCGCCCGGGCCGCCGCGCCGGTACGCCTCGATCAGCGCGGCCAGCCTCGGCGCCGGAGCGGGGTCGAGGCGGGAGGCGTGGTTGAGGTCGGCGAAGGCGCGCAGCGCGGTGAGGGCGCGGCGGTCTCCGGCCGCGAGGAACCGCAGGCCCGCGTCGAGGGCGGCGGCGGGACGGTGGGCCTGCGGGTGCCAGGCGTAGGCGGCGAGCGAGAAGAGGGCGGGCAGCGAGGCGGCGGCCTGGTTCATCGCGTTGGCGGTCACACCCGCGACCACGCCCGGGACGCCGGGGTCGCGGCCCGTGTACGGGCCGAGCAGCAGGGTGCCCGGCGTGTAGTCGTTCACCGGGTAGTTGTCCCAGATCACCACCGGGTGCGCGTAGTGCCGCGCCGCCGCACGGGCCTGGCCGGTGCGCAGGGTGGGGGAGACGACCAGCGGGCCCGTCCACATGACGGTGACGCCGGCGTCCAGGGCGGCGGCCAGGGCGGTCTTGTAGGGGCCGGCGCGTGTGCCGTCGTACTCGGTGGGGACCGTGAGCAGGGGCGCGGCCTCCGGGCGGGGCGCCAGGAAGGCGCGCCGGACGTGGTTGAGGAGGTCCGCCTGGGCGCGCGCCACCGCCGCCCGCCCGGAGCCGTACGCCGCCCCGTCCGCGGGGCAGTTCCAGCGGGTGATGTCGATGTCGTCGAGCGGGACCGCGTACGCCCGCACCCCGGCCTGCCAGAGCTGGCGGAACTTGCGCAGCAGCGCGGCGCGGTCGGCGGCGGAGGAGTAGCAGACGGAGGGGCCGGGGGAGAGCGCGTAGACGAAGGAGACGTGGCGGGCCTCGGCGCGCCGGGCCAGTTCGCGCAGACCGGTCAGGCGTGCCGCGGGGTACGGCTCGCGCCAGCGGGCGCGCAGGTACGGGTCGTCCTTGGGGGTGTAGACGTACGTGTTGAGCTTGAAACGGGCGGCGAAGTCCAGCTGGGCCAGGCGTTCCCCGTGCGTCCACGGGGTGCCGTAGAAGCCCTCGACGACGCCGCGGGCGGCGGTGGCGGGCCAGTCCCGGACCCGGACGGCGGGCAGGGTGGTGCGAGCGGCGGCCGAGCCGACGGGGCGGACCAGCTGGGCGAAGGTCTGCGCGGCGTGGAAGGTTCCGGTCCGGTCCGCTCCGGCCAGGACGACGCGGGGTCCGCCGCCGGTGTGGCCCGCGGCGAGGACGTACCCGCCGCGGGGCAGCCCCCGGGGTGATCCGGCGGCCAGGCCCGCCGTCGTCCCGTCGGTCACCACCAGCAGCTCCCCGGAGCGCGGCTCGTCGCCGACGCGGATGTCACGGGCACCGCCCGCGCGCAGCGCCGCGACGACCGTGTCGAGGGCGGCCGGGTCCGTCGTGTCCCCGGTGCGCACCGCCACCGTGCGGCCGATGGCGACCGAGCCCCGGTCGTCGCGCACGACGCGCGGCGGCGGCCACAGGGCGGGCACCGGAGCCGGGGCGCCGGCGCGCGGCCGGGCGTCGCCCCCGGCGGACGGCGCCCCCGCGCGAGGCGGGCCGTCGCCGCCGTCCGCGCAGCCGCGCAGCAGCAGGACGATCACCAGCCCGAGCGCGCAGCCCGGCAGCAACGGTGACGGGATGCGGAGAGCACGCACCCGGTCCCCCTCCCTCGTGCGTCGCGGGTCGTCAACTCGCTTGTCAGCCACAGGGTATGACGCTGTGGCAGATGAGGGCGGATGGGTTGTGCGAAGCGGGCGGCGGGCATCGAAGGGGTCCGTGCGGCGTTCCTCGTCCGGGTGCGCCGGGCGGAAGGGGCACGTGCGCCGCGTTGTGCGCCAGTTGGCGTAGACGGAGGCGCTCACAGCTCGTATCCAGGTAGCGCGGGGCGGACGTGGCCCCGGCCGAGCACAGGAGGTCGCCGATGGCCGCGCCGGATCCTCTCAGCCACTGGATCGTCCTGCTGGACATCGAGGACTTCAGTCTGCGCGCGGAGACCGCGCAGGCGACCCTGCACGAAGCGCTCTACCACGTGGTGGAGTTCGCGCTGGCGCGCGCCGGTCTCGACCTCGCCGCGTGCGACGTGCAGGACCGCGGGGACGGCGCGCTGATCCTGATCCCCGTCAGCACCAGCCCCACCCGGCTGCTGCGCGAACTGGTGCGGGGCCTGGAGGACGCGCTGGCCGAACACCGGGGCACGTACAACGACGACCACCGGATGCGGCTGCGGGCCGGCCTGCACCAGGGGCTGGTCATCCGGCGCGGCCCGCGGTGGACCGGCACGGCCGTCAACGACCTGGCCCGGCTGGTGGACGCCGCCCCGGTCAAGCGGGTGCTCGCCCGGGCCGCCCGGGCAAACCTGGTGGTGGTCGTCTCCGAGGAGATCCACCGGTCGGTGGTGCTGGGCCGCTACCCGGGCATCGACCCGGCGGCCTACCTGCCCGCCGACTTCGTCACCAAGCACGACGAGCCGCGCCGGGGCTGGGTCACCGTACCCGGCTACCCGGCGCCTCCCGGACTTCCCGCGGACCCGGGGGAGCCGCCGCGTGACCGTGGGACACCCGGGGGAGCACCCGGCACGGGCGGCACCGCGGGAGGAGTGGGCGGCGGAGCCGGCACGGGGAGCCCGGCACCGCCGCCCACGTTCCACGTCCACGCCCCCGACCGCAGCCAACTGGCCTTCGGCGACGGCGCGCTGGCCGTCGGCGGCGACTACGTGGAGGGCGACAAGCACAGCTACGGCCCGGCGCCCCGGACCGGGGACCCCGCGTCCCGGCGTACCGCGGCGGACGGGTCATGAGCGGGGCACCCGGGCCCGCCGCTCCGGCGCCCGTGCCGCAGCCGGTCCCAGCCCCGGCACGCGGGGCGCCGCCGCCGGCCACCGCGCCCGCTCCGGCGCCCGGGGGCGGCCCCGG
>NZ_JBHMCY010000102.1:0-24367 GCF_042430725.1 Streptomyces cinereospinus
TCCGGCCCGCTGGTCCGCTCCTCCTACCGCGCCGGACGGCTCTACCAGATGGCCGTCGAGAAGCGGGGCGCGTACGTCGCGGCCCAGGCCGTCTGACGCCACGTCAGCCGGCTGCCCGGCAGGGCGTGCGGCGAACGTGTGAATTGCCGCACAAGCGCCTACTGGTGAGTAGCGACCGCTACGACGCGGCCCTGACCGTCCTCGCAGCTGAGGGCGTACGTCAGGGCCGCGTCGGCGTTCGGGGCCGCCACATCGGGCCTTCATGGGTGTTTGACCGGTCGGACACGCCCTGGTAACACCAAACGGTGACGCTGGACTCACGCCGCCCAGACCCGTACCCACAGCCGTCTCGAGGGGGGACCTCCACCATGCAGGCCGCGCCCGTTCGCGCCACCGCCATCCCGTCCTTCACCACCGCCCTGCGCGCCGTGGAGTCGCTGCTGATGAGCGGCGGTCAGCGCACCGCCCGCCGCAACGCCTGGAACTCCGTGCTGGAGGACCGCCGCCGGGCCAAGGACCGGGTCGAGGCGCAGCGGATCCTGGAGCAGGCCCTCGCCCGCCGCTCCTGAGGGGCGCACCGCCGTCGTAGGCGGCGCGCGAGCCACGTAGACTTCGTGGCATGGCGAGGAAGGAACCCGCAGCGGACGCTGCGAACCCCGGGCGACTGAAGCAGATCGCTCTGACCTACAAGATGACCCGCAGGGCCGACAAGAAGATCGGCCTTGTACTCGCGGCTGTCGGAATCGTCACCTTCGGTGTCTTCCTCGCGATCGGTTTCTTGATCGGTCACCCCATCTATCTCGGCATCCTGGGCCTGCTGCTCGCCTTCCTCGCGACGGCGATCGTCTTCGGCCGCCGGGCGGAGCGGGCGGCCTTCGGGCAGATGGAGGGCCAGCCGGGCGCCGCCGCGGCCGTGCTGGACAACATCGGCCGGGGCTGGTCGACGACCCCCGCGGTGGCGATGAACCGCAGCCAGGACGTGGTGCACCGGGCGGTCGGCAAGGCCGGCATCGTGCTGGTCGCCGAGGGCAACCCGAACCGGGTGAAGTCCCTGCTGGCCGCCGAGAAGAGGAAGATGAACCGGGTCGTCGCGGACGTGCCGGTGCACGACCTGATCGTCGGCACCGGCGAGGGCACGGTCGAGCTGAAGAAGCTGCGCACGACCATGCTGAAGCTGCCCCGGGTGCTGACCGGCCCGCAGGTGACCGCGACCAACGACCGGTTGCGGGCGATGGGTGACCTGATGAGCAACATGCCGCTGCCCAAGGGGCCGATGCCCAAGGGCATGCGGATGCCGAAGGGCGGGCCGCGCGCCCGCTGAGGCGCGGCCGAGCGACGCGCACGAACCGGCCCGGGCCGACGGAACCGCGAGGTGCCGCCGGCCCGGGCCGGCGCGTTGCGCGGGGGCGACCCGGCGACGGCGCCCCGCGCCGCTGACACGCCGTCCGCGGCCCGCCCCGGTGACACGCCGTCGAACGGAGCATCCGGCCGGTAATCAGCTGAGACGCTCCTAGCCTTCGCCATGTGACAAAACGCCATATCACGTACCTCGCTTGTACGACCGCGCTCCTCGGCGCGCTCGTCGGTACCGCCCCGGCGTCGGCCGCCCAGCACCGCGTCCACGCGGTCCTGCCGGGCGAGTCGATCCAGCGGGCGGTGGACGCCGCCCGGCCCGGTGACACGGTGCTGGTGCTGCCCGGCACCTACCACGAGAGCGTCACGGTGAGGACGCCCGGGCTGACCCTGCGCGGCTCGGGCCACCGCACGGTGATCCGGCCGGCCGCGCGGCAGGCCGCCCCGGGCACCCGGAAGGCCACCGTCAGCTGCGCCGGATCCGGCAACGGCATCTGTGTCATCGGGGAGAAGAACAAGGCCCTGAAGGACGTCACCGTCGCCGACCTGAAGGTGACCGGCTTCCCCAAGGTGGGCCTGTTCGCCCTCGGGACCGACCACCTGACCGTGCAGCGGGTGGCCGCCGACGCCAACGGGCAGTGGGGCATCGCCCAGGAGCACTCGACCCGCGGCGTCCTCCGCCACAACATCGCCCGCCGCAACGGTGACGCGGGGCTGTTCCTGGCCAACAACGTGAAGGCCGAGGTGGGCGCCACCGACACCAAGGGCACGCTGGTCGAGCGCAACTACTTGGCGGACAACCGGATCGGCGTCACCGTCCGCCGGCTGCGCAACCTCACCGTGGCGCACAACCACGTCACCGGCAACTGCGCCGGCCTGTTCGTCGTCGGCGACGAGAACAAGCCGCGGGCGGGCGCCCTGACCGTGCGCGGCAACCGCGTCGAGCGCAACAACAAGTACTGCGCGAAGACCGCCCGGCTGCCCTTCCTCCAGGGTTCCGGCATCGTGCTGACCGGTGCCGAGCAGACCCTCGTCACCCGCAACGTGGTCACCGGCCACTCGGGCAGCTCCCCGCTGTCGGGCGGCATCGTGCTGTTCAAGAGCATGGTGGGCGTCACCAGCGAGCGGAACCGGATCACCGGCAACCACCTGCGGAACAACGCGCCGGCGGACCTGGTCGACCAGGAGGCCGCCGCGAGCGCCAACGCCTTCGACACCAACACCTGCGGGGCCTCCCGGCCCGCGGGCCTGTGCTGACCGGACGGCCCCACCCCACCCACGCACGGAAGGAACGCGGCACATGACCGCTCCATCCCCCGAGCTCTCGGCTCCCCCACCACCGCCGCCGTCGATGCGGCTGAGAGAGCTCGTGTTCGGGGCGGCGTGTGCCGCCGCCGTCCGCGCGGCCGCCCGGCTGGGCGTCGCCGACGCGCTCACCGACACCCCCATGACCGCGGAGGACCTCGCGGCCGCGGTGAAGACCGAACCGCAGCCGCTGCGCCGGCTGCTGCGCGCGCTGTCCTGCCACGGCGTCTTCGCCGAGCACCCCGACGGGACGTTCGGCCACACCGAGATGTCCCGGCTGCTGCGCGAGGACGACCCGAACAGCCTGCGCTGCATCGCCCTGTGGTGCACCGAGCCGTGGACCTGGGACGCCTGGCCCAGGCTGGACGAGGCGGTGCGCACCGGCCGGAACGTCGTCGAGGACCTCTACGGCAAGGAGTTCTTCGTCTACCTGAACGAGGACGCCCCGGAGTCGGCCGACGTCTTCAACCGCGCCATGACCACCTCCAGCGAGCAGTCGGCGCGTGACGTGGCCGCGCTGCTGGACCTGTCCGGGGCCTCGTCCGTCGCCGACCTCGGCGGCGGCCAGGGGCACGTGGTGGCGAGCCTGCTGGACAAGTACCCGGCGATGCGGGGCTTCCTGCTCGACCTGCCGCGGGTGGTGGAGAACGCCGTGCCGCGGCTGCGCCCGGGCGGCGACCTCGCGGACCGGACCCGCATCGTGCCCGGCGACGTCCGGGTCGCCGTGCCGGTCCGGGCCGACGTCTACGTCATCAAGAACATCCTGGAGTGGGACGACGAGTCCACGGCCCGGCTGCTGCGCAACGTCGTCGAGGCGGGCGGTCCCGGCACCCGGGTCGTGGTCATCGAGAACCTGGTCGACGACACCCCGTCGATGCGCTTCAGCACCGCCATGGACCTGCTGCTGCTGCTGAACGTCGGCGGGGCCAAGCACACCACCGGCAGCATGGTCGGACGGCTGACCGAGGCGGGCCTGGCCGTCGGCGGCATCCGGCCGGTCAACCCCTACCTGCACGCGTTCGACTGCACGGTCCCCGCGTGAGCGGGACGTGAGCAGCACCTGAGCGGGACCCCCCGGAGCGCACCGGTGCCGGGCCCGCGTCGGACGCGGGCCCGGCACCGGTGGCCGGACGGCGGTTCAGGCGCGGGCGTCGCGCTCCCAGAGGTAGAAGCGCTGCGCCATCGCGTCTTTCGGGGACCGCCAGGTCTCCGGGTCGTACGCGCTGACGTACGCCGACAGGCGCTCGCTGACCTCCTGGAACTCGGGGTGCGAGGTGACCTTGGCGATGGCCGGTCCGGGGTCGCGCTCGGACTCGACGAGATGCATGTACACATCGCCGAACTGGAAGAGGCTGCGCCGGACGACCCCGACGAGGTGCGGCAGCTCTCCCCGGTCGGACTCCGCGAACACCTTCGCGATGTCGGGGCCGGAGCCCGGGGCCATGCGGGCGACGATCAAGGCCTGGTGCACGGTCTCTCTCCTGTCGTCCGGCTCAGTCGGCCAGGGCCGCGGCGGACCGGTGACCGGCGGCCGCCTGCTCGACGCGGTCCCGGATCAGGGCCATCTGGATCTTCGAGTTCCTGTTGATGTTGTCGGTCATCCACGCGTCGTCGACGGGCGCGTCCGGCTTCATCGCGAAGTCCTGCGTCCACACCATCCGGGTGCCGGCCGGGACCTCCTCGTACTGCCAGAGGATGTCCATGTGGGCGAAGGGCCCGGTCTCCACCCGGCGTGCCCGGACGGTGAGGGTGTCGCGGTCCGGCTCGCGCTCGGAGACCCAGCTCCACACGGTGCCGTCGTCGTCCGGGTGCATGGTGAGCCGGAACCTCGTCCTGTTCCCCTCCCGGGAGAGGATCTCGACGGACGCGTACTCGCTGAACAGCTGCGGCCACCGCTCCAGGTCGTTGGTCATGTCCCAGACCAGGTCCAGCGGGGCGGCGATGGTGATCTCGTTCTGTGTGTGTCCTGCCATCTCAGGCTCCTGTCATCAAGGTGCTGTTGACGAGGTTGAGGAACTGCTGGGGCGTCTTGCAGCGCTCCGCGTCGACCGGCATCGGGGTGCCGTGCACGTTCTCCAGCTCGCCGACGATGCCGAGCAGGCCCAGCGAGTCGACGCCGAGGACGTCGAAGCCGGTGTCCGGCTTCTCCTGGAGCTGCTGCGGGCTGACGGTGACCCCGGCGGCCTTCTTCATGAGCGCGGCGAGTTCTTCCACGGTGATCTGGGACATGGGTCCTCCTCCTTTGCTGTGCTCACTGCGCGGCGCCGTGCCGCAGCACCAGCGCCGAGTTCGACCCCATGAGTCCGCGGCTGAGGACGAGTGCCGTCCGCAGCTCGGCGACCCGGGCGCGGCCCGTGACGAGGTCGAGGTCGTGGCAGACGTCGATGACGTTCGGCGTCGGCGGGATCAGGCCGTGCTCCATCGCCAGCACGGCCGCCGCGCTGTCCAGCACGGGGGCCGCGCAGTACCCCCGGCCGGTGCCGGTCTTCGGCGCGGTGACCGGCACACGGGTGCCGTGCCCGCCGAGGGCGTCGGCGAGTGCCAGCGCCTCGGCCCGGTCCGCCTCCGGCACCCCGAGGGCGTCGGCGAACACGACGTCGATCTCCTCGGGCGCGCAGTCGGCCTCCCGCAGGGCCTGCCGGATCGCCTGGGCGAGACCCGCCCGGGACTCCGCCCAGCGGGAGGCGCCGGTGAAGGTGGCGCCGTGGCCGGCCACGACGGCCCGGACCCCGGCGCCGCGCTCCCGGGCGGCGCCCGCCGCCTCGACCACGAGCATCGCGCCGCCCTCGGCGGGCACGAACCCGCACGCCGCGTCCGTGAACGGACGGTAGGCGCGGGCCGGGTCCGCCTCGTGGCTCAGCTCCTGGTACCCGAGCTGGCAGACCACGGAGTACGGCGCGAGCGGTGCCTCGGTGGAACCGGCCACGATCACGTCGGTGCCGCGCCGCACCGCCCGTGCCGCGTGGGCGAGGGCGTCGAGGCCGCCCGCCTCGTCGGAGGCGACGACCGAGCAGGGCCCCTTGAAGCCCCGCCGGATCGACACCTGGCCGGTGCTCGCGGCGTAGAACCAGGCGATGGACTGGTACGGCCCGACGAACCGGCTGCCCTTGCCCCACAGGCGCTGGAGCTCGCGCTGGCCGAACTCGCCGCCGCCGGACCCGGCCGCCGTGACCACGCCGATGGAGTACGGCTGCGCGGAGGTGTCGGCCTGGCCGAGCCGTGCGTCGGCCAGCGCCAGGTCCGCCGCGGCCATGGCGAAGTGGGTGAACCGGTCGGTCTGGACGAGGAACCGCTCCTCGATCGTCGCCGCCGGATCAAAGCCGCGGACCTCGCCGGCCACCTTCAGCGGAAGGTGCTCACAGCCCTCCCGGGTGACCCGGTCGAGGACGCTGATGCCTTCCTGGGTGGCCTTCCAGAAGGTGTCGGTACTGGTGCCGTTGGGCGCGACCACCCCGATTCCGGTGACGGCCGCGCGCCGATCGTGCGGTTCGCTCATCGTGTCCTCACTCCCTGCTTCGGGTCAGGACCACCGCCGACTGGAAGCCCCCGAACCCGCTGCCCACGGACAGGACGCTGGACAGCTTCCGTTCGCGGGCGACACGCGGGACGTAGTCCAGGTCGCACTCGGGGTCGGGGGTCTCGTAGTTCGCGGTCGGCGGCACGACCTGCTTGGCGAGGGCCAGTACGCAGGCGACCACCTCGATCGCCCCGATCGCGCCGAGCGAGTGCCCCACCATCGACTTGATGGAGCTCATGCAGGCGTCGTAGGCGTGGTGACCGAGCGCCCGCTTCACGGCCGCCGTCTCGTGGCGGTCGTTCTGCCGGGTGCCGGAACCGTGCGCGTTGACGTAGTCGATCGCGGTCGGGTCCAGCCGGGCGTGGTCGAGGGCCAGCCCGATCGCCCGGGCCATCTCCAGACCGTCGCTGGTCAGGCCGGTCATGTGGTAGGCGTTGCCGAAGGTGGCGTAGCCGCCCAGCTCGCAGTACACGTGGGCACCGCGGGCCCGTGCGTGTTCCAGCTCCTCCAGGACGAGCACGGCGCCGCCCTCGCCCATGACGAAGCCGTCACGGTCGTTGTCGAAGGGCCGGGAGGCGTGGGCGGGGTCGTCGTTGTTGGGGGACGTGGCCTTGATCGCGTCGAAGCAGGCCATGGTGATCGGGGAGATCGGGGAGTCCGAGGCACCCGCTATGCAGATGTCGGCCCGGCCCTCCTCGACGGTGTGGAAGGCGTACCCGACCGCGTCGAGGCCGGAGGTG
The DNA here is from genome assembly GCF_042430725.1 of Streptomyces cinereospinus. NCBI lineage: Bacteria > Bacillati > Actinomycetota > Actinomycetes > Kitasatosporales > Streptomycetaceae > Streptomyces > Streptomyces cinereospinus. Next base: position 6,916 of record NZ_JBHMCY010000102.1, read on the forward strand.
CAGCCGGTGGAGACGGTCTGCACCGGCCCCTGGGCGCCGAAACGTTCCGCCACCGCGGAGGCCACCGTGCTGGGCGAGAACGCCCGGTGCAGGTGCGGCTCGGCCCGCCGGTGGTCGACGTCCCAGCGTTCCCCGCCGTGGCTGACCAGGACGTAGTCGTGCTCCAGCCGGGTGGTGCCGCCGACCGCGGTGCCCACGGACACCCCGACCCGCCACGGGTCCTCCCGGGCCAGGTCGAGCCCCGAGTCCCGGACCGCTTCCGCGCCGGCCACCAGGGCGAACTGGATGTACCGGTCCGCGCGCGCGGTCTGCTCCTCGGACAGGCCGTGCGCCGCGGGGTCGAAGTCGCACTCGGCCGCTATTCGCGACCGCAGTCCCGAGGGGTCGAAGAAGGTGATGCCCCGCGTCGCGGTCCGGCCGTTGGCCAGCAGATCCCAGAAGGCCGGTACGCCGATGCCGCCCGGGGCGACGATGCCTATGCCGGTGACCGCCACGCGCCGGGTCATGACCGGACCTGGCCCCGGTCGTGGGCGGCCCCCGCGGCGGCGGGCTCGGTGACCACCGCGGCGGCCCCGATGACCTCCGTCTCCTCGGTGTCGACGTGCCCCAGGCTCGGGCGCGGCGCCAGCGGCCCCAGGTGGAAGACGATGCGCGCCTCCACGTCACCCACGTTGCGGAAGCGGTGGCGCATGTGGGCGGGGATCATCAGCCCCTGCTCCGGCCGGAGCGGGTGCGGCTCGCCGTCCAGGTCGACCTCCAGCCGCCCGCAGACCACGTAGACGAACTCCTCGGAGTACGGGTGGTAGTGCTCGCCGATGCGGTCGCCGGGCTCGATGAGGGCCACGCCCATGAAGCCGCTGGTGGAGCCCACCGTGGCCGGGGTGAGCATGGCGCGCAGATCGCCGCCGCGCTTGGTGTTGGGCTCGACCTCGCCGAGGTCGATGATCTTGGGAATGGGTTTGATCACGACGTTCCTCCGTGGGGGTGCTGCCTCCGGCGCGCTCAGGCGTCCGGGGAGCGGCGGTCGGTGACGAGTTCCATGCGGGCGGCGGCGCCGTCCAGCAGGGTGTTCGGCGGGGCCAGGGCCCCGGACTCCGACAGGGCGACGTCGGCGCCCGCACCGGGGCGCACGTCGATCAGCCGTACGACGACGTCGTCCCGCTGGAAGATCGTGCTGCGCAGCACCGGGGTCTCCGGGTCCTGCGCCAGCTTCTCGTCCTGCCGGGCGAGTGCCTCGGCCAGGTGCAGGCCCTCGCCCGGGCGGGCCGGGTAGTACAGGGCGTGCCGCTCGCCCTCGGACTCGTCGTCCACGCTGACGTGGTGCATCGCGGGCAGCGCCGCCCGGGTGAAGAACACGCGCGCGGACTCGTCGTCGCTGAGATCCCGGTCCTGCTCCAGGTGCGGGTTGATGGCCTCCTCGATCGCCCTCACCTCGGGCTGCCGGGCGACGTGCCGCAGGGCCGCGAGCAGGTCGCCGCGGACCTCGATGGCCCGCACGACCCGGTTGCCGTGCATGAACAGGGAGGTGCGGGCCAGACGGGTGTTGCCGTCGACCCGCGTCTCGGGCGGAGCGTAGTTCGCGAGGATCTTCGCGACCTCCGGCTCGCTGCCCGGCTTGACCATGAAGGTGAGGGCGTGGCGGATCACGCCGTCGCCGATCCTGGGGGACATCTGGAGCCGGCGCTCCTCCGCGCCGGCCGCGGCCGCCTCGCCGCCCCACTCGCGGACGATGTGGAAGCGCAGCGAGCGGGTGTCGCGCACGCAGTGGTGCAGCGGCCGCACCATCTGCACGTGCTCCTCGCTGTTCACCCAGGCGAGGAACGGCGGGGCGCTCTCCCACTCACTGGTGATGAGCCATTGGGAGGGATTCTCGATGGACTGGCACAGCTGGTCGCTGACGTGGCCGGGTACCGAGGCCACCTGGCTGCACAGTTGCTCGTACGCCTCCAGGAACTGCTGCTGGGCACCGTCGTATACGTCGACCAGCAGGATGACCCTGAGGCGGGAGCCGTCGAACACGGACTGGGAGACCCGTGCCGTCACCTGTCGCGTCAGCTGCGAAACCTTTTCCGACGTGGTGGTCATGCTGCGCTATCTCCTTCTCTGGAGGCAGAGGCGAACGCCGGTCGCCGATGACGCGACGTCAGCGCTTCTTGATCCTCTGCTGCTCCCCGGGAGCGCGCGACTCGCGTGAACCACGCGGGTGATAGATCACGCGGAGCCCCTGAGAGAGGGCATGAAAACTCCGACACCTCCCCACCCCCCACCACTGCCTCAGGAGTCCTTGATGCAGCAGAAAGCCGATCACCAGGTTCCCGTCCTCGTCGTGGGCGGCTCTCTGGTGGGCCTGTCCCTCTCCCTCTTCCTGGGCCGTCTCGGCGTGCGCCACATGCTCGTCGAGCGGCACGCCGGGACCTCGATCCACCCGCGCGGCCGCGGCAACAACGTGCGGACGATGGAGCTGTACCGGGTGGCCGGCGTCGAGCCGGACATCAGGTCGGCGGCCGAACTCCTGGCGGAGAACCACGGCATCATGCAGGCGCCGACGCTGGTCGGTGACGCCGGCGAATGGCTGTTCAAGGAGATCGACCCGGGCGGCGGCCTCGCGCGGTTCAGCCCCTCGGGCTGGTGCCTGTGCAGCCAGAACGACCTGGAGCCGGTGCTCCGCAAGGGCGCCGACGCACTCGGCGGCGACCTGCGCTACTTCCACGAACTGGAGTCCTTCGAGCAGGACTCCGACGGGGTGACGGCGTTCGTCCGGGACCGCGACAGCGACGAGCTCTACACGGTCCGCGCCGACTACCTGGTCGCGGCCGACGGCCCGCGCAGCCCGGTCCGCAACCGGCTCGGCATCGCCCAGAGCGGCCCCGGCGACCTCTTCGCCAACGTGAGCGTCACCTTCCGGTCCAAGCTGCTCGCCGACGTCGTCGGCGACCGGCGCTTCATCTGCTGCTACCTCACCGACCCGGAGGCCGACGGCGCGCTGCTGCCCGTCGACAACAAGGAGAACTGGGTCTTCCACGCCCCCTGGCACCCGGAGCACGGCGAGACGCTGGAGGAGTTCACCGAGGAGCGGCTCCAGCGCCACATCCGCCAGGCCGTCGGCGTGCCCGACCTGGACGTCGAGATCACCGGCCGGGCGTCCTGGCGGGCCGCCGAGCGGGTCGCCGAACGGTATACGGCCGACCGGGTCTTCCTGGCCGGCGACTCCGCCCACGAGATGTCGCCCACCGGCGCGTTCGGCTCCAACACCGGGATCCAGGACGCCCACAACCTGGCGTGGAAGCTGGCCGCCGTCCTCGACGGCTGGGCCGGCCCCGGACTGCTGCGGACCTACGACACCGAGCGCCGGCCCGTCGCCCTGGCCACCAGCGCCCGGGCCTCGACCCGCTCCGTGGAGCACAGCCACCCCGGCTTCGCGCCGCCCCCCGGCATCGGCGGCGGCAAGCGCGGCGGCATCCTCAACGTCGTGCTCGGCTACCGCTATCCGCAGGGCGCCGTCGTGGGCGCCGACCCCGCGCAGCCGGTGGTGCCGGACGACATGCGGCTGAGCGGCGAGCCGGGCAGCCGGGCCCCCCACATGTGGCTGCGCCGCGCGGGCGGGCGCCTGTCCACGCTCGACCTCTACGAGCGTTCGCTGGTGCTGCTGAGCGACGCCGGGTCGAGCGCGGGCGCCGCCTGGCACGCCGCCGCCCGGCGGGTCGCCACGGCGGACGGCGTACGGCTGGACGCCTGCCGGGTCGGCGCGGGCGCGGACGCGGAGCTGGCGTACGACGCGGAGGGCGACGACTGGAGCGCGGTCCACGGCACGACGGCGGACGGGGCGGTGCTGGTGCGGCCGGACGGGTTCGTGGCCTGGCGCTCGGCCGGTGCCGCGGCGGATCCGGAGGCCGAGCTGCGGCAGGTCCTGGCGGCGGTGCTGCAGCGCCGCTGACGGCGGCGGCCGGAACACGGCGAAGGCCACCCGCACCGGGCGGTGCGGGTGGCCTTCGCCGTGTTCCGGCCGGGTCCCCGGCCGTCAGATCCGTACTTCGACCGTCTGCGCCACCCGGTCGTGCAGGCCCCGGCCGTCCCGGTCCCAGATCAGCGCGGGGACGGCGAGGCAGAGCAGGACGGTGCGCAGCAGGGCGCGGCCCGGGTGGACGGCGCCGGTGGCGAGGGCGACCACGCGCAGGCCGAACAGGCGCTTGCCGGGCGTGACGCCGACGGTGCCGACGGTGAGGACACTCATCACGAAGAAGATCAGCAGGGCCCAGTTGCCGGTCGTCTGGCCGTAGCCGTCCGTGATCAAGCTGTATGCGATCATGAGGCACAGCGCCCAGTCCACGGCCAGCGCGCCGAGCCGGCGGCCCGGACGGGCGATCGAGCCCGGCCCCGTCTCCGGCAGGCCGAGCTGCTCGCCCCGGTAGCCGAAGTCCGCACCGGCGTCCTCCATGGCCGCGCGGGGGCCGGAGAGCCATGATCCGATTGCTTGCCTCTTGTCCACCCGACAAAGGTACTGCGCCCGGATTTGACCGGGGTACGCCGGGGTCGGGCCGCGTTACGGTGGAACGGAGCCGTTAACTTCTGCGAAACAAATGGGTCACGTCTGAGAAATGACGCGTCCCTAGTGTCGAGGTCAGCGTGTGCCACCGCACCGGCCGCACGAACGATCTACCACCCCGGCGGGACGGTCGGGAGTAGGAGGAGCTGGATGTTCCAGAACGCCGACGAGGCCAAGAAGTTCATCGCGGACGAGGACGTCAAGTTCATCGACGTCCGCTTCTGCGACCTGCCGGGCGTCATGCAGCACTTCACGATCCCCGCTGCGGCGTTCGACCCGGGCGAGGAGCTGGCCTTCGACGGGTCCTCGATCCGCGGCTTCCAGGCCATCCACGAGTCCGACATGGCGCTCCGCGCCGACCTCTCCACCGCGCGCGTGGACCCGTTCCGCCGGGACAAGACGGTCAACGTCAACTTCTTCATCCACGACCCGATCACGGGCGAGCAGTACAGCCGTGACCCGCGGAACGTGGCGAAGAAGGCCGAGGCCTACCTCGCCTCCACCGGTATCGCCGACACCGCGTTCTTCGGCCCCGAGGCCGAGTTCTACGTCTTCGACAGCGTCCGCTTCAAGACGTCCGAGAACGAGTCCTTCTACCACATCGACTCCGAGGCGGGCGCCTGGAACACCGGCGCGCTGGAGGACAACCGCGGTTACAAGGTCCGCTACAAGGGCGGCTACTTCCCGGCCCCGCCGGTCGACCACTTCGCCGACCTGCGCGCCGAGATCTCCCTGGAGCTGGAGCGGGCCGGCCTGCAGGTCGAGCGCCAGCACCACGAGGTGGGCACCGCCGGCCAGGCCGAGATCAACTACAAGTACAACACGCTGCTCGCCGCCGCCGACGACCTCCAGCTCTTCAAGTACATCGTGAAGAACGTCGCCTGGCGCAACGGCAAGACCGCGACCTTCATGCCGAAGCCGATCTTCGGCGACAACGGTTCGGGCATGCACGTCCACCAGTCGCTGTGGAGCAACGGCGACCCGCTGTTCTACGACGAGCAGGGCTACGCCGGCCTGTCGGACACCGCCCGCTACTACATCGGCGGCATCCTCAAGCACGCCCCGTCGCTGCTCGCCTTCACCAACCCGACGGTGAACTCCTACCACCGCCTGGTGCCGGGCTTCGAGGCGCCGGTGAACCTGGTGTACTCGCAGCGCAACCGCTCGGCCGCGATGCGTATCCCGATCACGGGCTCCAACCCGAAGGCCAAGCGCGTGGAGTTCCGCGCGCCCGACTCCTCCGGCAACCCGTACCTCGCCTTCTCGGCGCTGCTCCTGGCGGGCCTGGACGGCATCAAGAACAAGATCGAGCCGGCCGAGCCGATCGACAAGGACCTGTACGAGCTGGCTCCCGAGGAGCACGCGGGCGTCCCGCAGGTCCCGACCTCCCTCGGTGCCGTGCTCGACTCGCTGGAGGCGGACCACGAGTTCCTGCTCCAGGGCGACGTCTTCACGTCCGACCTGATCGAGACGTGGATCGACTACAAGCGCACCAACGAGATCGCCCCGCTGCAGCTGCGTCCGCACCCGCACGAGTTCGAGCTCTACTTCGACGTGTGATCGGCCGTCGCGCGAGCGACGCGTCCGACAGGCCGTGAGGGCCGCCACCCGAAGCGTTTCGGGTGGCGGCCCTCGGTCGTACGGCGATCAGCGGACCACGATCACGACGGTTCCGCCGAAGCGGTCGAAGGTGTTGTAGTAGTGACCGTAGGGGTCGAAGAAATGACCGTACCGGTCCCGGTGGTCGCGGTCCCACCAGTCGTCGTTCGACGGGACGCCGGCCGGGGCGGCCGCGGACGCCGTCCCGGCTGTGCCGATCGCGGCGCCACCCGCCATCAGGACGCCGATGGCCGTGACGGCGAAGAGACGCCTGGCACGTGGTGCTTTCATGGAGGTACCTTCCTTCCATCCCGGCGTGCCGAGCACGAGCCGGACGGACGGCCGCGGCCGCAGTGGGGGAAGTACGGCGCGGTCGGTGCGAACAGGGATCCCGCCGGCAAGCGGCGCGTCCCGGTGTGCAGCTCCCTCTAAAAGGCTAAGCCCGCCACCGATCACCCGGCATCCCGAGCCCTGGGGGATCATGAGGGCGGGGACGCCGGAGAAAGGTGGGCGGGGATGCCTGAGCAGGACGACGCGGAGCGGGAGTTCGATCTCCGGTGGGCGGAGGCCGCCGAGCACAAGGAGCCCTCGGCGCGGGCCCGGATGCTCGCCGCGCGCTGGAGGCACGACCCGCCCGGACCGGTGCCGTTCCGCGCCGACCCCGAGCGGGTGGCCCGGCCCCGGCCGTCGTGGGTGTCGGCGGCCGTGGTGCTGGGCTGCGTCGCCGCGGTGATCCTGCTGCTCGGGGTCATCGGCTTCCGGCCTCCCTCCTAACCTAGTGCCGCGGCAGGCGCCGGACGCCGCTCCGCCACGGGCAGACGTTGCCTGCCGCGGCTACTAGCCGCCTTCCCCACGAAGCGCCTCCGCGCTCCTGGCGGCGGGCCTCCGGCGGCCGCTCCGAGGGCAGCGCGGGGGCACGGGGGGCCGCATCCGTTTTCCGGTGTCCGGGCACGGCCGCGGGATCAACGGGCGCGGGCCGGCGGAAACGCGCCGGGCACGGCCGCGGGATCAACGGGCGCGGGCCGGCGGAAACACGCCGGGCACGGCCGCGGGATCAACGGGCGCGGGCTGGCGGAAACGCGCCGGGCGGTGCCCCGGTGGGGCGGTGCCCGGCGCATCGGGTCAGCGGGTCAGCGGGTCAGCGGGTCAGCGGGTCAGCGGGTCAGCGGGTGTAGCGCAGCAGTGCCCGCACCATGTGGCACGTCGTGGCGGACGGCGGGTGGACGCCGATGAGCTCCGCCGTGCTGCGGATCGTCTCGTCGCGGGCCTGGTTCGGCACGTAGACCCCCGAGTCGAGGAGCGCGATCGCAAGGCGCATGGCCTTGAGCCGGCGGTTGTGCGAGACGTACCACTCACGCGGGCGCCCCGGCGGCAGCGGCCGCTTGGCCACGGGTGCGCAGGGCAGGTCGAGCAGGACGGGGCGGTCGGCGGTGGACTGGGTCGGCAACGGCCTCGGCTTGAGTGCGGCAGCGGGCACGGGCATCCTCCTGTCGCGGTCAGGGCGCCGCCGGACACCCCGGCGACACCCTCGAACACTGCTTCTATTCTACTGGCCACCACTGACAAAAGCCCCTGGCCACAAGGGATTTCGGGGTGTCGGTGACCCCCGGGACGGACGGGTTTCCGGGGCCGCGCGGGGGCGTACCGTGGCCGCATGGAAATCTGGATCAACCCCGCCTGCTCCAAGTGCCGCAGCGCGGTGAGCCTGCTCGACGCCGAGGGCGCCGAGTACACCGTCCGCCGCTATCTGGAGGACGTGCCGACCGAGGACGAGATCCGCGAGGTGCTCGGCCGGCTGGGCCTGGAGCCGTGGGACATCACGCGGACCCAGGAGGCCGCGGCCAAGGAGCTCGGCCTGAAGGAGTGGCCGCGCGACGCCGCCGCGCGCGACCGCTGGGTGACGGCGCTCGCCGAGCACCCCAGGCTCATCCAGCGGCCCATCATCACCGCGGACGACGGCACCGCTGTCGTCGCCCGCACCGACGAGGCCGTACGCGACGCCCTGTCCCGGTGACGTCCGTGTGACGCGGGTTATTGCGGCCTTCCGTGGTGACCGCCGAGTAACCTCGTTCGGGGTCTCGTACCCAGCGGCGTACGCTCCCCTGTCTCCCAGGAGGCGCGCGTGTCGGGCAGCTGCGTCCTGCTCGACGACGCGGCCTTCGAGCAGGTCCGGGAGCCCGGCACGTTCCTGATCCGCCGGGCCGTGACCGAGAAGGCGGGGTGAGGGCGGCAGCCGAGGAGAGCGCCGGGACGGCGCGGACAGGGTCCTGCGGCTCGCGGCCACGAGCGGCCGGAGCGGCACGTCCGGACCGCGCGGGGCGCCCGGCACCGGATGCCCCGCCCCCTTCCGCCCCCGGCGGCGCCGCCCAACCCCATCGCATACGAGCCGCTCCACCGCCCCCTCACCGCGGGCCCGCTCTCGGTGTGATCCCCTCACGCCCGCGCACGCGGCCGGGCCTCACCGCGTGATGTGACGCACAGCGCCACCAGGTAACACGGGGTTCACATACGAGCAATGACCGGGAAATCGCCTGTTGACAGGCTGCCGGAGCAAGCAGAAAAGCGGCGCCCCAGTGCCGCAGCGCCGCAGCACCCGCAGACGCGCCAGACCCACCGAAGGATGAGGCCCGTGACCTTCAAGGCTGAGTACATCTGGATCGACGGCACCGAGCCGACGGCCAAGCTTCGTTCCAAGACGAAGATCATCGCGGGCTCCCCCGCCGGGCTGGACGCGCTGCCGATCTGGGGCTTCGACGGGTCCTCCACCAACCAGGCCGAGGGCCACGCCTCGGACTGCGTGCTGAAGCCGGTCTTCACCTGCCCGGACCCGATCCGCGGCGGCGACGACATCCTGGTGCTGTGCGAGGTCCTCGACACGGACATGACCCCGCACTCCTCCAACGCGCGTGCCGCGCTGGCCGAGGTCGCCGAGAAGTTCGCCGGGCAGGAGCCGATCTTCGGCATCGAGCAGGAGTACACCTTCTTCGACGGCGCCCGTCCGCTCGGCTTCCCCGAGGGCGGCTTCCCGGCCCCGCAGGGCGGCTACTACTGCGGTGTCGGCGCCGACGAGATCTTCGGCCGCGAGGTCGTCGAGGCGCACCTGGACAACTGCCTGAAGGCGGGCCTGGGCCTGTCCGGCATCAACGCCGAGGTCATGCCCGGCCAGTGGGAGTTCCAGGTCGGCCCGCTGGCCCCGCTGGAGGTCTCCGACCAGCTGTGGGTGGCCCGCTGGCTGCTCTACCGCACCGCCGAGGACTTCGGCGTCTCCGCCACCCTGGACCCCAAGCCGGTCAAGGGCGACTGGAACGGCGCGGGCGCGCACACCAACTTCTCCACCAAGGCGATGCGCGAGGGCTACGACGCGATCGTCACCGCGTGCGAGGCGCTCGGCGAGGGCTCCAAGCCGCTCGACCACGTCAAGAACTACGGCGCGGGCATCGACGACCGCCTGACCGGCCTGCACGAGACCGCCCCGTGGGACAAGTTCTCCTACGGCGTCTCCGACCGCGGCGCCTCGGTCCGCATCCCGTGGCAGGTCGAGAAGGACGGCAAGGGCTACATCGAGGACCGCCGTCCCAACGCCAACGTCGACCCGTACGTGGTGACCCGCCTGCTGGTGGACACCTGCTGCTCCGCGCTGGAGAAGGCCGGCCAGGTCTGATCCGCCGCCACGGCTCCGCGAGGGGGCGTCCACCGGTCCGGTGGGCGCCCCCTCGCGCGTCGTGGGAACGTCAACTTCCGGACGCGCAGCGGTCCGAGGGGCGAGAGGGGGGTCGGGTTCCGGGCGGGGGTCTGCTTCAATGGGCCCATGGCCAGCATCCAGAAGTACGCCGCGACGGGTCGCCATGACCTGGAGCCCTTCTGGCCTTCCCGTCAGCACCACGACTTCGACCGGGTGTGTTGCCGCGCGACGACCGCGCCGGCCCGCTGACGCCGTACCCGACGGCATCCGGCCTGCGCGATCCGACGTACGTCCCTGACGGACCCCTCGCGCGAAAGAGCTGACCTCTCATGGCGACCCCTGGTTCCCTGTCCCGTTCCGCCTCCCGTCCGCCGTCCCCCCTCCCCGCGCCCGTTCCCGGCGCCGCCCGGCACCGGCTGCGCGCCGTCGACCCGGACGAGGTGAGAGGGGTACCGGACCTCCTCCCGCCGGGTGCCACCTGGCTGCCGGCTCCGCAGGACGCCCTGCCCGCCCTGCCCGGGCGGCCGCCGATGGTCGGCTACCTGGTGCTCGTCCCGGCCGACCAGGAGCCGCTCCTCCCGCCGGTCGCGGTGGCCGTCCGGCCGGCCGCGGCGGAGCCGACCGCCGCCCCCGACCCGCTCGTCCGGATCGACCCCGAACGCCGCACCGCCGAGGTGGCGGGGCGCGTACTGGACCTCACCTACCTGGAGTTCGAGCTGCTCGCCCACCTGGTCGCGCACCCGCACCGGGTGCACACCCGCGACCAGCTGGTCACCACGGTGTGGGGCTACGGGCACGTGGGCGACGGCCGTACCGTCGACGTCCACATCGCCCGCCTGCGCCGCAAGCTGGGCGCCGAGCACCGGCGCGCGATCCTGACGGTGCGCCGGGTGGGCTACAAGTACGCCCCGCCGTCCGGCGGCTGACGGACCGGCGTCCCGTCTCCGCCTGCCCTCGGCAGATTCCGCTTCCCCCGCGCCGCGCCCCCGGGCAGGGTCACCCCCATAAGACCGCTGATGCCGGGTGGTACGGAGTTCGCCGGGCCGTCGTCGAGGCCGCCCTCGGGCGGAGCCGGGACGTCACCGTCCTGCGCCGGGGCACGCACCCGGCCCCGCCCGGGGCACGGGGAGGCGCTCGGCGACCGCACCGCGCCCGGTGGCCGCGACGGGCCGGCGGCCGGGGAGCGGGACGCCGTCGTCGACACCTGGCCGGCGGCGCCCCGGGCGGTGCGGGACGCGGCGCGGCTGCTGCGGGGCCGCGTCGGCCGGACCGGCCGCCGGCGGGCCTGGACCCGGCGGTGGAGGCCGAGGTGCCGGCCGGCGGCGGGGTGTACCTGGCACCACCCCCTGACCGGGGCCCCGGCCCCCGTGACCGCCGCACCCGGCTGCTCCAGACTGGCTCCATGACCATCGAGACCAGCGGCACCCGCGGCGGCGGCACGGGTCGGACGCGGATGCGGGAGGTGGCCCTGGCCGCGGTGCGCGGGCTGGCCCTGGCGCTGCTGTCCCTCCCGGCCGCGGTACTGCTCATCATCCTGTCCGCCGTGTCCGTCGCGCTGATACCGATCGGCGTCGGCATCGTCACCACCCCCTGGGTGCTGGACGGCGTACGGACCTACGCCCACTGGCGGCGGGTGCTGGCGGCCCGGTGGGGCGGCGTGCGGATCCCGCCGGCGTACCGGCCGCTGCCAAAGGACGCCAATCCGTGGGCGCGCACCTTCGGCATGCTCGGCGATCCGGCGACCTGGCGGGATCTGCGGTGGCTGCCGGTCGACATGACGGCGGGGTTCGGCACCGCGCTGCTGCCGGCGGTGCTGTTCCTGTATCCGCTGGAGGGGTTCGCGATCGCGGCCGGGCTGTGGCGGGTGACGGACGGCTACTGGTACGCGTTCGTGCCGGTCACCGGGCAGGCCTCCGCGCTCGCCGCCGCCGCCCTGGGCGCCGTCCTGCTGCTGTGCGCGCACCGCTGCACGCCCCGCCTGCTGGCCGGGCACTTTGCGCTCACCCGGGCCGTGCTCGGCTCCCGGCAGGGCGAACTGGCCGAGCGGGTGCGGGTGCTGACCGAGACCCGGCAGGTCGCCGTGGACTCCTCGGCGGCCGAACTGCGCCGCATCGAGCGGGACCTGCACGACGGGGCGCAGGCCCGGCTGGTCGCGATGGGCATGGACCTCGGCACCGTCGAGGTGCTGCTGGACAAGGACCCGGCGCAGGCGCGGCAGCTGCTCGCCCAGGCCCGCCGGTCCTCCGCCGACGCCCTGGCCGAGCTGCGCGACCTGGTGCGCGGCATCCATCCGCCGGTGCTCGCCGAGCGCGGACTCGGCGACGCCGTACGGGCGCTGGCGCTGCGGCTGCCGGTCGCCGCGGAGGTGACGGTGGAGCTGCCGGGGCGGGCCCAGGCGCCGGTGGAGGCGGCGGCGTACTTCGCGGTCAGCGAGGTGCTCACCAACGCCGTCAAGCACGCGGACGCCGACCGGATCTGGGTCGACGTGCACCACACCGGGGGCATGCTGCGGATCACGGTGACCGACAACGGCAAGGGCGGCGCGGTGATCGAGGCGGGTGCGGGGCTGGCCGGGGTGGAGCGGCGGCTGGGTACCTTCGACGGCGTCCTGGCCGTCAGCTCCCCGGCGGGCGGCCCCACCATGGTCACCCTGGAGCTGCCGTGCGCGTTGTCCTAGCCGAAGACCTGTTCCTGCTGCGCGACGGGCTGGTCCGGCTGCTCCGGGCCTACGACTTCGAGATCGCCGCGGCCGTGGAGAGCGGGCCCGAGCTGGACCGGGCGCTGGCCGAGCTGAAGCCGGACGTGGCCGTGGTGGACGTACGGCTGCCGCCCACGCACACCGACGAGGGCCTCCAGTGCGCGCTGCGCGCCCGCCGGGAGCGGCCGGGGCTGCCCGTGCTGGTCCTGTCCCAGCACGTGGAGCAGCTCTACGCGCGGGAGCTGCTCGCCGACGGCAGCGGCGGCGTGGGGTACCTGCTGAAGGACCGGGTGTTCGACGCGGACCAGTTCGTGGACGCCGTGCGGCGCGTCGCGGCGGGCGGTACGGCGATGGATCCGCAGGTCATCCAGCAGTTGCTGGCCCGGCGGGCGGCCGGCGACCGGTCGCCGGCCCGGCTGACGCCGCGGGAGCTGGAGGTGCTGGAGCTGATGGCGCAGGGGCGGTCCAACGCGGCCATCGCGGCGCTCCTGGTGGTGACGGAACGGGCGATCGCCAAGCACACCTCCAACATCTTCGCCAAACTCGGCCTGGAGGTGTCGGACGACGACAACCGCCGCGTTCTGGCGGTTCTGGCGTATCTCGACCACGGCCGCTGACCGCCGCCCGGCAATTTCCGGGACGGCTGAACACCTGTGGGACGGGCTCCGTATGGGAGGGAGCCGCTTCACTCCTGCCGGGCGCCTCGATGCCGCCCCGCAAGGAAGTCAGAGGAGTTCCATGGGACGCAACACACGAAAACGCCGTACGCCACTGGCCACCAGGGCCATTGCCGCATCGGCGGCCCTAGCGCTCGGTGCGGGCGGGCTGATCTGGGCCAATGTCTACGCCTCGGCGCACGAGGAGAACGACTGGGCGAACCGGACGACGTCGGGTGGGGCCCAGGTGGCCACGATCGACTGCCCCGACGTCGGACAGCAGCTCCCCGAGGTGCCGGACCAGGCGCGCGGGGAGGTGGACGGTGAACTGGCGACGCTGGACCAGCAGATCACCGAGGCCTACCAGCAGCTCGCGACCACACGGGACGCGCAGGCCGGAGACGGCGCCTTCGTCCAGAACGCCATCCTGGGACCGCTCAAGGACCGGCGCCAGGTGATCATCGACCGGATCCAGCTGGAGATCGACCGGGCCGGCGGCAGCGCTCCCCAGCAGCTGGACACCCTGTCCTCCTGCACCGGCAAGCCCGCCCAGACCACCGACGGCGAGCAGGGCCAGGGCGGCGACGGCCAGACCGGGGACGGCCAGACCGGCGACGGCCAGCAGGACGGGGACCAGAACCAGGACGGCGACGGCCAGCAGGTCGGCAACGGCGGCCAGGCGGGCAACGGCCCGGTGGCCGCGGACTTCCAGGACATCACCACCGTCCAGCCGAACTCCCGCAACCTGCCGAACGGGCTCCCCGCCAACGGCCGCGGCGGTTCGCGGGGCAGCTTCACCACGAAGTGCGGCACCAACGCGAACGACAAGCACAACTCGGACAACGTGATCGTCGCCCCGGGTGTCACGAACGGCGCCCACCACCTGCACGACTACGTCGGCAACCAGAACAACGACGCCTTCGCCAGCGACGAGGACCTGGCGAACGCCGCGACCACCTGCCGGAACCAGGGCGACCGGTCGTCGTACTACTGGCCGGTGCTGCGGCTCCAGGACGGTACGCAGGACTTCGACCAGAACGACGCCGGCGGCGGCACCGAGGGCAACGTGGGCCGGATCCTGGAACCCAAGGTGGCCGAGCTGAAGTTCGTCGGCAACCGGACCGGCCCGGTCGTCGCGATGCCCCGGGCGCTGCGGATCATCACCGGTGACGCCAAGGCCTTCGTCAACGGCCTGGCCAACGCCAACACCGCGTGGACCTGCACCGGCTTCGACGACCGCCAGCTGACGGACAAGTACCCGCTGTGCCCCGAGGGCAGCGACGTGGTGCGGCTGGCCAAATTCCAGAGCTGCTGGGACGGCCAGAACATCGACAGCGCCAACCACCGCACCCACGTGGCGTTCGTCCAGCCCGACGGCAGCTGCCCGGCCGGCTTCCGGGCGATCCCGCAGCTGCAGGTCCGGCTGGTCTACGAGGTGCCGGCCCCGACGATCGAGAACGGGGTCGTGCAGAACCCGTTCGCGGTGGACACCTTCCCCGAGCAGCTGCACAAGCCGATCACCGACCACAACGACTTCATCAACTTCTTCTCCGAGCGGCTGATGAACAAGATGGTCAAGTGCATCAACAGCGGCCGCAGGTGCCAGTGACACGGCGCTGACCGGCCCGGCGCGAACCGGCGGTGGGATCCCACCGCCGGTTCGTCGCGTCCGCGGGCGCTCAGTGGGCGGAGTGCGCGTCCCCGCCGCCGCCCTCGTGCCCGGAGTGGTCGGCGCCCTCCTCGATGTCCCCGCCGAGCGTGGTCTGCAGCGACCGCACGACGGGCGTGTCCCCCACGGCGACCCACTTGCGGCCGACCAGGTAGTGACCGCCGTAGTCCTTGGCCCCGTCGATCCACTCCCGCTGCCCCCGGTCGGTGGCGAAGGTCGCGAGGACGAACCGGCCGTCGGGGTTCCTGCACAGGGCCTGCCGGATCTCGTCCTCGTCCGTCTGCATGTCCGGCGCGCACCGCACCTCGGCGGCCAGCTGCTCCAGGCTGCCGGTCGCCGTCTGCGGTACGGCCGCCCGGTCGCCGCCCAGGCCGCAGCCGGCCACGGCCAGCACCGCCGCGGCCCCGCTCAGGGCGAGCGTCGGTCGGGTCCACCTCATCTGTTCCTCCGGTCGGATCGGGGAGCCGGCGCGCCTGCGCCTTCAGATCGATACGGCTCCGGCGGGCGCCGTGCTCAAATGCGGCGCGCGCCCCGCCCGTCCCCCGGCGCCCCCGGGTGTCGTCAACCGGTGCGGCGCCCCTCGTCCGTGCGGCGGTGACCTACCGCCGATTCGCTCGTTCTGCTGAACGTGCAGTCACAGGATGTCGCCCCGCGCCCCACGTCTTCCGCTTCCGCCCCGGTCGTCGACGTCGAGCAGGCCGAGGCCGCGCTCGTCGAGCACTACCCGCGGCTGGTCCGCCTCGCCTACCTGGTGCTGCCGCCCGGCCTGGGCCGCAACCGCCGCGTCCTGACCGCGCACGCCCTCACCCAGCGCGCCCTGCCCCGCGGCCGCGCCGCGGCGTCCGTGATCCCGGCCCAGTCCACCGGCCGCGACGGCGACCCCGGTTACGCCTTCGTCCGTCAGCACGTGCTGCGCACGGCACTGGAGGCCGGTCTGCCGCTGCGCCGCAGGGCGTGGCCCAAGCGGTCCCAGCTGCCGCCGCTGCTGCCCCAGGTGTGGGGCCTGCGCCTGTTCCCGCGCTCCGGCGGTGCCGACGAACTCGCCCTGGACCAGCGCCTGTCCGCGCTCTCCGCCGCCGCCCGCGCCGCCTACGTCCTGCGCGGCCTGGAGCGGCTGCCCGACAGCGACGTGCACCACGTGCTGCGCACCGCGGGCGTCGCCGACCCGGACGCCGCGCTCCAGGAGGCGGACGGCGTGCCCGCGCAGTACCCGCTGCTGGACTCGCCCGAGTTCGACCCCTGCTCGCTGCAGGCCCGGCCCACCGACCTGATGCGCCGCCGGCAGCACCTGAAGGCCGCGCTCGCCGCCGCCGCGGCCGTCGCCGTGTGCGGGGCGCTGTTCGGCCTGCCCGGTGACGGCTGGGGCCCGGACGGCGCGGCGGCTCCGCCGTACGCGCAGAACCCGGCGGCCCAGGCCGCCCTGGACCCGAACCGGCTGCTGAAGGTCTCCCCCGTCGCCTGGCGGTCCGCCGGCCGCACCGACTTCTCCGTCTGGCCCGCCCGCGGCGACCTCACCACCGACCGGGCGCTGCTGCGCCGGGCCCTCGCCGTGTGGGCCCGCCCCGGCGAGACCGTGCAGGTCTCGGCGACCCCCGGGACGCCGTCCGGCGGCCCGCCCGGACCGCCCCAGCTGCTGTACGCCGGGAACGTCGACACCGCACGCGTGGTGATCTTCCACGACGGTCTGCGCGTCGCCCGCTACGCCGAGCCGCGGGACGGCACGGCCGGCGCCGCCCTGGACTTCGCGCGGGCCGACGGCGCGAGCCGGATCGAGGCGAGCGCGGTGGTGCTGAACCGGACCGACGGCAACGTCCGTTACCTGACCGCGCCCTGGGTGCGCGCGACGGCCGAGCGCGACCTGCTGAAGCCGGGTTCCGGCGCGATGGACCTCCCCCTCGCCGACGGCGTCACCGCACCGCTGGCCAGCCCCGTCACCCGGACCGGCGCCTGCACCTCCTGGAACGTCCTCCAGCTCACCGACGACTCCGGTACGCGGCTGATGACCGACCTCGGCGAACTGGTCCCGGCCCGCCTCACCACCGGCCGGCCGGGCGGGACGCACGACGCGTCCGGCGCGGAGGCGCTGCGCACCTGGGCGCCGTTCGGCTGCTCGCTGGGCGACCTGCGCGGGCACGGCGTGCGGTCGGTCAACGCCTGGCAGTACGCCGAGCAGCCGCTGCCCGACGCGAGCGGCACGGCGGCGTGGGTGTGCACGCGCGGGGAGACCTGGCGGGGCGGCGGCGAGCGGGTGCTGGCCCAGTTCCACACGCCGGGCGGCAGGTACGGGGCGGTCGCCGCGAAGGCCGAGAACGTGGCGGCGTGCGGGGCACGCGATCCGCACGTGCTGGCCGGGGTGCTGTGGAAGTCGGAGGCGGGCTCCTGGTACCTGCTGGCGGCGGGCAGCCGGGACACCGCGTCGATCAGCACGACGGGCGCGGTCGCCCGGACCGCGCGGGGCAACCTGCTGGCCGCGGCGGCGGAGCAGGGCGCCCAGACCGGGCTGAAGGGCACCCTGGCGGACGGACGGACCGTCAAGAGCCTGGGCTAGGGGCAAGGCCGTGAAGTTTGCGGTTGGGGCGGGCTGTCAAGGGCCTGCGGGCGCGAG
>NZ_JBHMCY010000103.1:0-6944 GCF_042430725.1 Streptomyces cinereospinus
ACCCGTTCCCAGCCGGGTCCGCGACAAGATCGCGAAGTCAGACTGGAGTACTAGGTGCCGCGAGCAGGGCTGCCACGCGTCGCGGGTGCTCCGTCCGTGCCGACTGGCCATTCCCGGCAGCCGCCGGAGAAAAGGGGGGCTCAAGTCGTACCGGGGCCGAAGGCCGGGAGCCTCATCGCGGGGCCACGCAGACGGTAAGGGGGCACAGGGCATTCGGTCCGGCGCGCGTCTGCCCGCGCCCGCCCGCCCTCGCGTCCCTGCGTCCCTGCGTCCCTGCGTCTGTGCGTCTGTGCGTCTGTGCGTCCCTGCTTCCCTGCGTCTCGGTCCGCCGCCCTAGATGGGCACCGATTCCGCAGGGTGGTGCCAACGGACGGAAGTACCAGGGCGGATACCGAATACGCGGGATGGCATGTCGGCGGAAGAAAAAATTCCGGTGACACGGGTTGCCGTCGGGTGAATGAAAGGTGGCGTTCCGGCGACGCAAGCCGCCGCGGAGGCGTTCTCCCTCGGCGGCCTGGGTAGGAGCCGGTCATGATCTTGAGCAGTCCGGACATGATCGTGAGCAGGGTCGAGCAACGTCGTTCGGCACCGGTCCCTCCCCACGTGGAGACCGGTGCCGAACGACGCGCGCAGAGAACCCAGGCTCAGGTGTCGAGGCCGGCGCGTCCGTCCGGTGACGTCGGCGGAAGTTGACCCAGAACGTACGGCGGCACGAGGTGCCTCTGTGAGCGCTGAGCTGATGACCTGCCCGGGCGGCGTTCGGGTGGTGCCGTGCTGCGTCGTGATCCTGCCATCCGGGGCCCGCGACGAGGAGGTTCCGCTCTCCGGAGAACGGTTAATCCGCAGGTCAGGTGTATAAGGTGAGTTTTCCGGTCCGGATGGTGCGGTGGGGCGGAAGTAAGGGGTGGAGACCTTGGGTTCGGACTCAGGGGCACGCACAGCCTTCGCGGAACGTCTGGCGCTGCTGTACCGGGAGGCGGGCAACCCTCCCCTGAAGAGTGTCTCCGAGGCCGTCGTACGACTGAAACGGGTGGACGAACGGGGGCGGCCCGTACGGGTCTCCGCACAGCGGATCAGCGACTGGCGCCGCGCCAAGAACGTACCGGCTCACTTCACCGCGCTCGCCGCCGTCCTGCACGTGCTGATCCCCCAGGCACGGCGGGCGCGGCCCGTGCCGGTGTCCACCGGTCTGTACGACCTGGGGCAGTGGCAGCGCCTGTGGGAGCGCGCGGTCGCCGATCCGATCGGTGAGCGGGCGGCCGGCGGCGGGGCCGAGCCGGAGGAGGACGACGGGCCCGCGGGCGAGGGGGGTCCGGCCGTGCCGGGCGGGGTGTGCCCGTACCGGGGGCTGGCCTCTTATCGGCAGGAGGACGCGCGGTGGTTCTTCGGGCGGGAGCGCTCCACGGACGCCCTGGTCGCCCAGTTGCGCGCGGCGGAGCGGACGGGCGGGCTGGTGATGCTCGTCGGCGCCTCGGGGGCGGGCAAGTCCTCGCTGCTCAACGCCGGTCTGGTGCCCGCCCTGCGGGGCGGTGAGGGCCGGGAGGTGGTGCAGCTGGTGCCGGGGGCCGAACCGCTGGCGGAGCTGACCCGCCGGATCCCCGGACTCGCGCCGGTGACCGCGCGGGAGGAGCCCGGCACGCCGGCGTTCGCGGACGCGGTGCGGGCGGCCGTCTCGGCGTGGGCACGGGGCCTGACCCGGCCGGTGCTGATCGTCGACCAGTTCGAGGAGGCCTTCACCCTCTGCTCCGACGAGGCCGAGCGCCGCACCTTCGTGCAGCTCCTGCACGCCGCGGCCACCCCCGCCAAACCCGGCGGGCCGGCCCCCGTCCTCGTCGTCCTCGGCATCCGCGCCGACTTCTACGAGCAGTGCCTCGGCCACCCGGAACTGGCCGACGCGTTGCAGCACCGGCACATGGTGCTCGGACCGCTCACCACCGCCGAGTTGCGCGAGGCGGTGACCGGCCCCGCCAAGGCCGTGGGACTGGAGCTGGAGCCGGGCCTGGCGGAGCTGATCGTCCGTGAGGTGAGTTCCGACGGACCGCGCGGGGCGCACCACGCCGGCGCGCTGCCACTGCTGTCGCACGCCCTGCTCGCCACCTGGCAGCGGCGCAAGGCGGGCCGGCTGACACTGGCCGGGTACCGCGCGGCGGGCGGCATCCAGGGGGCGGTGGCGGCGACCGCGGAGCGGGCCTGGTCCGGGCTGGACCCGGCGGCGCGCACGGCGGCGCGGTTACTGCTGCTCCGCCTGGTGCGGCTGGGTGAGGACACCCAGGCGACCCGCCGGCGGGGCACGCGGCGCCAGCTGGCGGCGGAGTCGACCGACCCGGACAAGACCGAGGAGTCGCTCGAAGCGCTGGTGCGCGCCCGGCTGGTGACGCTCGACGCGGAGACCGTGGAGATCACCCACGAGGCGCTGCTGCACGCCTGGCCCCGGCTGCGCGACTGGATCGACGAGGACCGCGGCGGCAACCTGCTGCGCCAGCGGCTGGAGGAGGACAGCCGGGCCTGGGAGGCGACCAGCCGCGACACGTCCCTGCTGTACCGGGGCTCCCGGCTGGAGCAGGCGCACACCTGGGCGCGGTCCGCCGGTGACACCTTCCTGACCCGCAGCGCGGTCGACTTCCTGGCCGCCTCGGTCCGGCTGCGCCGGCGCACGGTGTGGCTGAGCCGCGGCGCGGTGGCCGCGCTGGTCGCCCTGGCCGTGGTGGCGGTCGGGGCGGCGGTGGTCGCCTGGCAGCAGCGCAACGACGCGGTGTTCGAGCAGGTCCTCGCCGAGGCCGACCGCGTCCAGTACACCGACCCGTCGCTCTCCGCCCAGCTCGACCTGGTCGCCCACCGGCTGCGCCCGGACGACGAGGGCACCAACAACCGCCTGGTGTCGATCGTCAACGCGCCGCTGGCCACCCCGCTGCGCGGCCACACCGGCGCCGTCTACCTCACCACGTTCAGCCCCGACGGCAAGCTGCTGGCCACCGCCAGCTACGACCGCACGGTCCGCCTGTGGGACGTGGCGGACCCGCAGCGCCCCGAGCCGCTCGGCGCCCCGCTCACCGGTCACGCGAGCTGGGTGAGCACCGCCGTCTTCAGCCCGGACGGCCGGACCCTCGCCAGCGCCTCCGACGACGGCACGGTCCGCCTGTGGGACGTCCGCGACCCCCGGCACCCGCGCCCGCTCGGGGCGCCGCTGACCGGCCACGACGGCACGGTCTACCTGCTCGCGTTCAGCCCCGACGGCCGTACGCTGGCCGCCGCCACCGAGGACCGCGTGGTGCGGCTGTGGGACGTGGCCGACCCGGCCCGGCCGGGTCCGCTCGGCGCGCTGGGCGGCCACACCGCAGCGGTGCGCTCGATCGCGTTCAGCCCCGACGGGCGGACGCTGGCGTCGGCCGGCGACGACACCGAGGTCCGGCTGTGGGACCTGTCCGACCGGCGGCGCCCCGAGCCGGTGGGCGGCCCGCTGACCGGTCACCGGGCACTGATCCACTCCGTCGCCTTCAGCCCCGACGGCCGCACCCTCGCCAGCGGCAGCGCCGACGACACCGTCCAGCTGTGGAACGTCACCGACGTCCGGGACGCGGCCCCGCTCGGCGCGCCGCTCACCGGGCACACCGGGCCCGTCTGGTCGGTGGCGTTCAGCCCGGACGGCTCGCTGCTCGCCGTCGCCAGCGCGGACAGCACGGCGAGCCTGTGGAACGTCAGCAACCCGGCGTACCCGTCGCAGGTGGGCGAGCCGCTCGCGGGCAGCAGCGGGGAGATGTACGCCCTCGGCTTCAGCCCCGACGGCCGTACGCTCGCCACCGGCACCGGCGACAACAAGGTCCGGCTGTGGTCGATACCGACCTCGGACATGGTCGGCCGGATAGGGGCGTTCCGCCCGGACGGGCGGGTGCTCGCCACGGCCGCGCGCGACCAGCGGATCCGGCTGTGGGACGTGCGGGCGCCCAAGCGGCCCGTGCTGCTCGGCAAGCCGTTCCTGCCCGCCGAGGGGGACGTCCGCTCGGTGGTCTTCGCCCCGGACGGGCGCACCCTGGCGGTGCTGACCGGCAGCCGCGCGGTGCAGCTGTGGAACGTCACCGACCCCGCCAGGCCCGTCGCGCACGGCCCGCCAGTGGAACTGAGCACCCGGTACGCCGGCCCCGACGCCCTGGCGTACAGCCCGGACGGGCGCACCCTCGCCACCGCCCACGACGACCGGACCATCCAGCTGTGGGACGTGGCCGACCCGGCGGCGCCGCGGCGGCTGGGCGCACCGCTGACCGGGCACACCGGCTACGTCAACACCCTGGTCTTCAGCCCCGACGGCCGCACCCTCGCCAGCGGCAGCGCCGACACCACGGTCCGCCTGTGGGACGTGACCGACCGCCACCGCGCCACCCGGCTCGGCACGCCCCTGCGGGGCCATCTGGGCCCGGTCAACGCGCTCGCCTACAGCCCCGGTGGCCGCACCCTGGCCAGCGGCAGTGACGACAACACGGTGGCGCTCTGGGACGTCGGCGACCCCCTGCGGGCCGGCCAGCTCGGCGCCAACCTCAGCGGGCACACCGAGGCGGTCGTGTCCCTGACGTTCCGCCGGGACGGACACACCCTGGCCAGCGGCGGCAACGACGACACGGTCCGCCTGTGGGACGTCAGCCGCCCGTCCACCGCCCTGCCCATCGGGCAGTCGCTCAGCCCGAACGCCAAGACCGGCAACTTCCTGTCCTTCAGCCCCAACAGCCGTCTGCTCGGGGTGTCGAGCGGCGCCGGGACCGTACGGCTGTGGGACCTGGACGTGAAGGAGGCGGTCCGCTACATCTGTTCGACCACGCGGGGTGTTCTGACGCCGGGGAAATGGCATGAATATCTGCCGCGGTTGTCCTATGAACCGCCCTGCGAGAAGTGATCCCCGTCACAGCACCTCGACGCACTTCACCAGTCGGCTCCCACGGCGCCATGCACCTTGTTAGGCTTGGCCACAGCCCGATCGCTGGTGCATCCCCCGTCGCCAGCGATCGGGCGTTTTCGTTCCCTCGTGCGTCCGGCGTGAAATTGCACGGCATTCCGGAATGCGGCGCGCGCGATAAAAGCAAAGCTCACCCGCCAATTTCCCGCCCGGCCGAACTCGGTCTGCGAGTCCTCTTGAGGACCCGTAGGCTGATCGATATGCCGAAGGCGTACGAAGTGATCGCGGCGGATCTGCGCCGGTCCATCCGCGAGGGCGAACGCAGGCCCGGCGACCGGCTGCCCGCCGAGACGGAACTGGCGGAGCGGTACGGGCGCAGTGTGCCGACGGTGCAGAACGCGCTGCGGCTGCTCAGCGAGGAAGGCCTCATCGACAAACGGCACGGCCTCGGCAACTTCGTCCGCCGCCCCCGCACCCTCGCGGTCCGCGACAACCGGCGCTACCAGTGGGAGAAGAACCGCGCCCGGCAGCCGCTGTCCGAGCGGGCGGCGACCGGCGCCACCGAGCGCGACACCGGCCTCGCACCGCAGGACCTGGTCTTCCACGCGCGGTACCGGGAGATCGCGGCGCCCGCGGAGCTGGCGGAGGCGTTCGGCCTGCCCGCGGGCACGGCCCTGCTGGAACGCCGCTACCGGACCCGGTGCGCCACGGAGACGGCCCCCTTCAGCCTCGTGACGTCCTACCTGGTCCGCGACCTGATCGCCGCCAACCCCGCCCTGCTGGACGAGACGAACGAGCCCTGGCCGGGCGGCACCCAGCACCAGCTGCACACCGTCGGCATCGAGGTGGGCCGCGTCGAGGAACGCGTCACCGCCCGGCCGCCGACGCCGGAGGAGGCCGCGGAGCTGGAGCTGGAGCCGGGGACGTCGGTGCTCCTGCTGCACAAACGGGCCTACGCCGTCGACGACCGCGTGGTGGACGTCTCCCACGTCACGCTGCCGGGCGACCGCACCGAACTGCTCTTCACCACGACCCTGGAAAGGTGGTGAGTGCCGCCGTGTCCCGGCGCCTCGTCGTCGTCACCGCCGTGCACCCCCCGTCCGCCCGCTTCCTGCGCGACGCCTACGCGTCGCTGTGCGCGCAGCGGCTGCCGGACGGCTGGGAGTGGCGGTGGGTGATCCAGGAGGACGGCCGGTCGGCGCAGGTGCGGCCCCATGTGCCGGACGACGGGCGGATCTCGTTCCGTCAGGGGCGGCGGGGAGGTCCGGGCGTGGCCCGCACCATCGCGCTGGCGCGGGCGGAGGGCGCCTACGTGCGGACCCTGGACGCCGACGACCGGCTGGCGCCGGGCGCGCTCGCCCGCGACCTGGCGGTGCTGGAGGCCGAGCCGGACGTCGGGTGGGTGACCTCGCGGGTGCTGGACCTGCTGCCGGACGGCTCGACGGTCGGTTTCCCCACCGATCCCCGGGAGGGTCCGGTCGAGCGGGGCGCGGTGCTCGACCACTGGAAGGCCCACGACTTCCGCGCCCAGGTCCATCCGGCCTCGCTCTGCGTACGGCGGGACCTGCTGGTGGCGCTCGGCGGCTGGATGGCGCTGCCCGCCTCCGAGGACACCGGGCTGCTGCTGGCGCTGAACGCCGTGAGCCGGGGGTGGTTCTCGGCGGAGGTGGGGCTCTACTACCGCAAATGGGAGGGGCAGGTGACGGGCCAGTCCTCGCACGTCGACCCGGACGAGCGGACGGCCCGGATGGCGGTGGTGGAGGCACGGGCACGGGCCCTGGCACGGTACGGCTGGCGGTACCCGGCGGACGGGGCTCCGTAGCGGGGGCGGCGTGGCAGGCGGAGGCGGGGCACGGGCCGACGCGGTACGGCCGACGGTACCCGGCGGACAGGGCTCCGCAGCGGGAGCGGCGAGGCAGGCAGAGGCGGGGCACGGGCCGACGCGATACGGCCGACAATACCGGCGGACAGGGCTCCGCAGCGGGAGCGGCGAGGCAGGCAGAGACGGGGCACGGGCCGACGCGATACGGCCGACAATACCGGCGGACAGGGCTCCGCAGCG